>JAYTUF010000774.1:0-4051 GCA_043744755.1 Anatilimnocola sp. | reverse complement strand
GGTCAATGGGATGACTTCCTCGAATACCACATTCAAACTGAGCAAGATAAGCTAAACAGGCGTTCCGCGGCGTAGAGAAATGCGAGTTACACCCAAATCGAATCTTCACCGGTGTCGCAGCTATTGCTCGCTTTTCGTTTTCGGCGGCGATGGACAGCCTGCCGACATCTTGCCAAATCGAAATTGCTTTCTGTGCAAGGAGTTGACTCCGTTCTCGGATTGCATCTGGCGACCATCGTTCGACGTTGGAAAAATGGCGATTCAAGACGAAGTGACTGTTGATCAATTCACTTCGCTTGACCTGGTAGGGCTTGTTGGACAATTCGGAATTGTATTTCGTGAGGGTTAAATTCCCAAGTGTGTGAAGTAGATTTGAAGAGTGTTCTGCCGCATCCTCGCCCAGTTCTGCCTCCCACTCGGGAGTCAAGGTCTGGGGCAAAACATGTTCAATTTGGGCTCCTCTGAGCTCTGCCGGCTCTTTGTGATTGAAGGATTGCTCGAGGCGTTCGAGGATCAACTTAAGTCGCGAGTTTTTGTCCGCGGTCGAGTACAAAGTTTCACTAGCGAGAGCAGAGCCAAACTTTTCGTCGTCGGGGCACCGTTTTCCTCCCAATTGTTCGCGAAGACCGTCAACAAATGTCGGGCCAGCGCCGCCCGTGGCGTCGAAAACCGGCGGCAGCATCCGGCGCAGCTGGTTGCTGGGAACATTGCAAATCGAGCGACGAATCACGAATGATTCAAGCAAATCAAGGGTTTCAAGCACCTGTTCTTGGGTGAGGGCACCCCTTTCGTGTGCATCGAAAACACGCAGCAGAAACGGGAACGCAACGGTTACCTTCAGTCGTCGCATTCGATCCAGCCTCTCGCCCAAGGCAACGTCAGTTACTTGCAAACCATCCACGAATTTCGCGTAGAACATTCCATGCCGATGCAAGTCGACCAAGTACGCCTCGGACTGCGGAGGTGAGAAACCGGCGAGGCGATCCTTTAACTCAAAATAAACATCGGCTTCCTTGAGAATCTTCCCTTCCTTCATTAGGTAATGTCTGACGAATTCCGTCAAGCTATCTCCTAGCGCTTGCTGAATCGGCAACCAATAACTCGTATACAGACGCTCCTGGTCGCCGACATGCACGCGCATCAACAGAAAGTTGCGAATCAGGTCAGCGGGCGTCAGTTTCTCTCCCTTTGCATTCAGGCTCTCAAAGATCAAGTGGGGGTTGTCGTGTTCGTCGCAGGTAATGCTGACAAGCGAAAGGCGATCCACCGCTGCTGAGTGAATCGGGTCCAATTGCTCAACCTTACATCGCTCCAGGCGCGTCATGAAGTATTGGTGACAGTTGCGAATGCGGCCTTCTGGAATCGCCTCGTTTCGAATGATGGCTCGAAAGGCCGAGCGATCATCTTGTGTTGGCAGAACCTTCAGTCTTTCATCGCCTTCTTCGTGGGCATTTTTTAAGTAGAGTCCGTCAATCCGATCGCGAAGTTTCGAGTCGCCCAATCGCTCTGCCATATCGCGAATCGCCGCCAGGAAAACCTGAACGGTTGTGATTCGTTGTTGGCCATCGATCAACAGATACTTCCCAACACCCTGCGGAACGGACTTTGTCGGAGTCGTCACAATCGAACCGAAAAAGTGCGGGCGACCGTCGTCGTGCTGCGACTGCTCAACAACGTCCGTCCACAAGGTTTTCCACTGTTTTTCAGACCAACTGTAGGGCCGCTGGAAGAGGGGAACCACGTATTGCTTCGTGCCTTCGATCAGTTGTCGAAGTTTTGTCTCTGACGCTTGCATATTGCGAGGTTCCTAAAGGGGGCAGAATTCCTGGGTACATTGGACCCGCAGCCGGACAAGCGCGGCAAGTACCACGTCATTCCAAATGGGAAAGATTCAGTTCAATGGGCTTTCGAAATTCCCGGCCTGGACCCATCAACTACTTGAACGGCAGCAAAGTCAAATGACATATCGTTCCCGCTTTCGTCGCGGGGGACGCAGGCGACAAACTACAAGCCCGATGTCGTCCCATAATTCACCTGAGGGGAGGCGGACCAGTTCGATGAGTCGGCGGGGAATCTCGTAGAAATCTGCTTGCGAGATAAGTGATATCAGGCGCTCGCGCTTCACATAGTTGCACAGGCCGTCGGTGGCTACGAGCAGGATGCCGGCGAGAGGACCGTGCGAAAATCCTTGCGGCTGAGCGTTGCCGGAACCGAGCAGCGGCTTGCGAATTTGCTGGCGGGTGAGATCGATCAGTTCACCGTCGTGAATGATCCAGGCCTGGCTGTCGCCCACGCTGGCGCCGATGATTGAATCGGGGCGCAAATCGACGACCACGGCCGTGGACTCGCCGGCCCCGATGCGGTAATCGATTTGTTGCAATTGCCCCGTCCATCCGGCCGCGGTGTCGATGCCCTGGTGGTGACTCTTGACTTCGCCGATCACCAGTTCCGCCGCCTGGTCGCCGTTCCCAATCCCGCCGGCACCGTCCGCCACGACGATGATTGTGCGCTCGTCCTGTTGAATGACCGCGACGCGATCTTCGCAACGGTCACGATAGGCTTCGGTAACGTGAATGGTTTCGAGAGGGGGCATGTTTGCAAACTTAGTTTGTGGTTGCTACCGCGGTTCGTTCGGGATATCGATCCAGCGGCGCTGAGCATGGGATTGAAGGGTAGCGTCGGCGATAATCTGGGCTTGCAGACCGTCGTAGAAGCTGGGGATGGCTTGGCGGCGGTTGACGATGGCATCGACGAATTCCCAGACGAGGTCGTAGCGGAAGACGGTGGCCGGTTCGCCGTGGCTGGGGTCGCGGGGACTGCTGGCCGGCTTGAGAAACTCGGCGGGGACGTCGATCGGGGCGAGGTCCTGGCCGGTCTTGCCCATCATCAGTTGGTTGGGCATGTGCAGACGGTAAACGACGGAATATTCCGAGCCGTTGATCTCCGCCCATTCGTGGCCAAAGCCTTTGAAGCCATAACCCTTGGCGAGGGTTGTCCCTTCCCAGACGCCCGTCGCTCCGCTCGCGAACTCGCCGAGGATGCAGGACCAGTCATCGACTTCGGACGGCGGGCAATCTTGGCCATCGACCGTTTTGGTCCGCGGCACGAAGCGAGCGACGGCGCCGCTGAGGGTTTTGAGCGGGCCGAGCAGATCGAGGGCGAAGTCGATGCGGTGGATCGTCATGTCGAACAAGTCGCCGGCGCCGGCGCGGGCTTTGTATTGTCGCCAGCCCCAGCTTGTTTCCGGCCAATCGAGAAACCGCTGACTGCGGAAGTGACGAAGCTCGCCCAGTTTGCCACTACTGGCGAGGTGCTTCATGTAGCGCATCGACGGGGCAAAGCGATAAGTGAACGCAGTCATGTGGACGACGCCCGCGTCTCGGCAGGCGTGATACATTTCGCGCACTTCCTGGGCCTGCAAACCCAACGGCTTTTCGCACATCACATGCTTGCCATGCTTGGCGGCTGCAAGGGTGATCGGGCGGTGGGTGTCGTTGGGAGTAGCGATGATGATGGCATCGACGCCCGGATCGGCGCAGATGGCTTCGAAATCGGTCGTGACCTTTTCGCAGCCCCAGTCCTTCTTCCGTTTTTCCAGCAACTCCGCACTCGCGTCGCACACGGCAACGAGCTTCGCCCGCGGATCGATGCGAATGCCCGGGACATGGTGATAGTCGCTGACCGCTCCCGCACCGACGATGGCGATCTTGACTGGATTCGTTGAGGAGAAGGAAGGCATAGGGAGTCCTTGAACTAAGTGAGTGGTAGGGCCGTATGGAGAGGGCCGGGAGTCGGGGGTCAGGATTCAGGATCCAGGAGGTCGGAAAGTCAGAAGGCTGCGTATTGATCCCTGATCCCTGATTCCTGATCCCTGATCCCCGATCCCCGTTGCCTGCTCCCGACCAATTTAACCAAGTTTCCTGGAACCTTGCAGGGCGGAAGTTTTTCTTCCTAAGGCGAGTGGCAGGTGGTGATTTACCCGTGGGTTGAGCTTTGCACGAATGGCTCAATTGGTGAAGATGGGGGCCGTGTGGAGATTAAGGCTAACATC
>JAYTUF010000773.1:0-16034 GCA_043744755.1 Anatilimnocola sp. | reverse complement strand
TCTTTCGCTCCGCGAAAGAACGTTCTTTCGCGGAGCGAAAGACGACTATCGGCTCAGCGACAAAAACGCCACCGGCAGTTCCGTCCTCTCGGTCAGAGTCCAATCGGCGAGCACTTCGCCTAGCACGCCGGTGAACTTGAAGCCGTGGCCCGAGAGACCCGCGGCGAAGCAGACGTTGGCGTGCTGCGGATGACGATCGAGCAGGAAGTTCTCATCGGGAGACATGGTGTAGAAGCAGACGCTCCGGGACTTGATCGCCGGTTCGATGCCTGGCAGAAACTGGCGGACGAATTCGACGACGCGGGCCTGGTCGTTGTCGTTGGGCAACCGCGGATCGTTCAAAGGATCCGGCACAAGTTCGCCGCCCGAATGTTCGCCGCACTTCAGACCAGCGGCGTTGATCGCGGGAATCCCATAGAACACGCCGTGGGGCAGTTCATAGAGAAATGTCGGCGCACCAGCAGCGGCCTGATGTGCGGGCCGCGAGGTGGCGAACCAATAAATGTGCTTCCGCAGCACGCGCAGCTTGGCGACGTCAGCGCCTAACAATTTAGGCGACCAAGCGCCGGCGGTGATGACAAGACTCTTCGCGCGAAAATCACCGCGGTCGGTCCGCACGACAACTTCCTGATTCGTGGCGCTCCACTCCTGCACGGTCACTCCGCTGAGCAACTCCGCGCCTTGCTCGGCCGCAGCCCAGCAATGAGCGCGAACACAGGCTTCGACGTGTAACAACCCGGCGCGAGGTTCATACACCGCCTGCAGATCGGCGGGCACTTGAAAGCCGGGAAAGCGGCGGTTCGATTCATCCGCCGAAAGCGCTTCAACGACTAACCCATGCTGCGCAGCCGCCCGCAGCACGCCAGGTAATACGACACCGGAACAAGGTCCAACTTGCAGCAGGCCGATTTGCTCGAAGAGTCGCTGGCCGCTGACCTGTTCTAGTTCTGCCCACAATTCATAAGCGCGGCGGAGGAGCGGCACGTAGTCCGCATGTTCAAAATAGGCCTGGCGAATGATCCGCGTTTGGCCGTGCGAGCTGCCCCGGTCGTGACCTGGAGGAAAGCGATCCAGGCCCAGAACCGAGGCGCCGCGGCGGGCCAGTTGCCAACAAGCAGCACTGCCCACTCCGCCCGTTCCCAGCACAATGGCGTCGTAGACCTTCATGCGCTACAACACCCCGAACTGCAACAGGCAAACTAACTATTTGAAAGGGTCATCCACCGGAGCAGCCGGTGCAGCACCCATCGGCACCGGAACCGTGGCCGGCGGAGCCCCGGCCGGATCAAGCCCAGCGGCGCCAGCCGCGGGAGCACCCTTTGGCGGCGCACGCTTCTTGAACTCGCTCTTGGCGGCGTTCGTGCCCAGTTCGACGGTTCGTTCTTCCGGCTTGTAGCCCATCATCGCCATCAACTTTTGCACGTTGATAGTCTCGGTGCCGAACTTATTCACTTCGCCCAGCAAGAAGTTGTATTCCTGCAACATCCGCGTGCCGGACTTCTCGGTCGGCTTTTCGCCGAGCACCAGATACCGCGTATTGATCGACAGAGTGCCGGTGCGTGCTCCGTCGTCTTGCAACTCGGCATCGATCACACCGCCGCTCATTTGAATCACGTTGCGAATCTTTTCGCGATCGCTCACGCCATCGCGATCGATATCCATGAAGCCGACCAGCGCGAAGTGGATTTTCACACCCGGCGTCCAGGCTGGCGAGAAGATAATATCGTTCTGCAGAATGGGATTCGCGGCCTTGTCTTCCAGGATACGGCATTCGGCGAGATGGTCCCCGACAATCCGCACCACTTCGATTCGGCCCTTCGGCGTTGCCTGTGCCACGCCGTTCTCGTCATGATCGAACACGGCGAAAGTGGTTTGCCGTTGCAAGTCATCTTTCTGGCCAACATTGACCCACACCAATCGCTGGGCCTGGTTGATCAGCGTCACGCGGCCATCGGGGGCTTCAAAACGATTGACGGTGGCGTTGTTGAGATCGATCACCTTTTTGCGCATGGTGTCGGTCGTCTGTTGCAATTTGGTCAAATCGGCCGACAGCATGGCGAATCGCTTGTCAGCGTCTTCACGTTCCTTCTTGATGGTTTGATCTTTCCCGACCAACTGCGAGGCAACTCGCTCTTTTTCTTTCACCGCCACATCGCGATCTTTGTTGAAAATATCGGTTTGAGCCCCCAGATCGGCGCTCGACTTGACACTGGCATCCTCGGCAACTTTAGTTCGACCTTGCTCGGCCTTCAAATCGCCGTCGCTCTTGGACTGCACCCGCTTGGTCTCTTCCCCAGCATCGACCGACAATACTTGCTTGTTAGTAATGATGCCGAGGAGATAGTTGGGCAGAACCACATAATTCAGGGCCCCGCCTTCGGCGACCTGACCGCCATACATGGCCATGTCTTCATCGAACTTTTTGAGCACGCCCGCTGCCACGTCGTCCACTACGCCAGCGGGGGGAACATTGACCGAAGCCCGATCCACGCCGCCGATCCCAATCACGTGCTGGAGTACCTGGGCCCGATAACGCATCTTGTCGGCATCGGCCTTGGCGGTCCGCGTCGTCGCTTCAGCGTCTGATTTCTTGGTCAGATTATCTTCCGACTGGGCGTAGAAAATGTAGGTGGTGACGGCCAGAATAATGGTCAAAACCGCGAAGATGATCACGGCGATCTGCAAACCCTGACTCTCACGTGGCGCTGCCATTTACGTTCTCCTTCAGCCTGGCTGAAATAAGCAGTCCCTGTTTCGCTCCCTACGGCCATTCGTAACGGGCAGACCGTTTTATTCCAGGAGCGTGACGACCCCGAATAGAAAAGCAGAAAAGACTGTCCCTTTCAGTCTAAATAGGCGGGCGGGGAGTGTCAACGAAATGCTGATTGGTCGTGCAATTAATCGTGGTGGGCGGGGCGAGGCCCTGCGTCTCGCGTGCCGCCTGAAACGGTTCGGGGGGCAGCCAGTGCCTCGTTTGAGAACAACTCTCAGGGGACATTCCGAAAACGGGCAACGGCGGAGTGATAACACTTTTCAGTACGCATTTCATCAACCTCTCGATCGCGCTAACCGCCAATGAGCCAACGCTTTACAGCGAGTGATTCAAGGCAAGCTCAGCCCACGGTGGGCTTGAGTGATAACAGTTTTACAGCCTGATTCACTAAGCCAATCCTCACGGCCTGATAACACTTTTCACCAACGCCTTCCGGGCGACATCGGTGATTCCAACTCTGCACTCTTTCCTAATTCCACCCGTGCGCATCGCGCACCGCGATCATCTTCGCCAGGATCGTATTCCAGGTTTGCGGGTTTTCGAGCATGGCATTCGGGAACATGCAGCCGTCCCAGCAGATGTGGCGGAGGCCGCGATCTTTTGCCCCTTGCAGCCAATAGCCGGCGGTTTGGACGATGTCGATCTTGCCATTCGGATCGTCGGCGGGGCAATGCCGGCCGGTCTTGTCGTGCGAGCCGGTGCCATGCACGCTGCCGTCGTTCTGGGCGACGTGGAAATCAATCGTCCAAGGGCGCAGTGCGTCGGTCATTTTCTTATATGCCGTTTGGAACTGCGTCTCGTCATAACCGGGCTGGAGCAAGGCAGCCTTTTCCGCGTTAATGCCTAACAAATAAAGATAGGTATGAGCCTGATCGGCCTGGAAGCCGACTGTTCCAGGCATGTTCACTTCCTTGAGCAGATCAAGCATCGTTTGCCAGGAATGCATTCCCGCCCAGCAGATTTCTCCTTCCGCAGCTAGCCGTTCGCCGTGATCCTTGGCGATCCTGGCGGCTTCGCGAAAGGTCTGGGCGATTTTCTTGGTATTGCCGACCGGGTCATCCGCCCAATGCGTGGGCGAATCGGCCGAGTCGATGCGGATCACGCCATACTTTCGTACGCCATGTTCATTGAGAATCTTCGCAATTCGGCAGGCCTTCTGGACGGCGAGTACAAAATTATCTCGCTCGACTTCATTCCCCATCGCTGATCCACCAACCGTGCCCGGCCAAACCGGCGCGACAACGGTGCCGACATTCAAGCCATAGCTGGCGATCTTATCCGCCATCGCGCGAATCGCATCCTCGCTGGCATCGGGATCGGTATGCGGATGAAACAAGAACAAATCGACCCCTTCAAACTTCTGGCCATTCACATCGGCCGCCGCGGTCAGTTCCAACATCCGGTCCAAGCTAATCGGCGGATGATCCGTCCCCGCCTCCTTGCCGACGAGACCGGGCCACATGGCATTGTGAAGTTTGGGATAAGCGTTGGGCATAGAGGACTCAGCTTGTCGAGAGGTGTTGAAATAGTCGTTAATTAATTGGCAGGTTTCGGAGGTTTGCAACGCCCACAATCATACACCAATCTGCGGATCACGTCGTTCGCACTATAGTGACGGGATCGATCGAGATTCTTCGACAGGATTGCTGGCGAGACGCCGGGAAAGAACTGACTTGTATCGCATCGTTGCCAACGATTCCGCGCATTCGAGAAAATCGTAACGGTCCAATCGCGGACAAACCACACCTCGGCGATTCCAATCTCGCGCAGCAATCGCATTCGCGATACGACATGTTCGTCGAGGGAAATTGTATTCGACTTAAAACGCTCGTCTTCCACCTCAATCGCCAGGTTGGGCTTGAAACGGGTTCTGCTACCGGCAGCGACCGCGAATGCTTCATCAGGCTCGAGGCCAATACGTCGCGATCGCGACACTAAGGGCGCCCGGCCGAGGGAAGTCAGGTTAACTGCCAACTCGCTGCTGAGATGCTGGACGAAACGGCGGACCATCGACTTGCGAGATTCTCGCCAATAAGTTCGCGGCGCCATGATCTCCAGCGTGCCTTCACGATAGGTGTGCCGCAGACCTTTGCGCCAGATGGCGCGAAGAAACGCTTGATAAGCCGACCAGGACACATAGCTGACCAGGGATCTGGCATGCAGCGGCCTTTGATCATCCAACTCCTCGACCGCGCGGAATCGGTTCAGGAACTCAACAAGTTCAGCATTGAACTCATGAATAATCGCGGTGCGCGAGCGAGCCGAACGGGGTTGAGAAATTGCTTGCTGCATGAGATGTCGCCTCTGCTACGCCACTGCGAAATCCGTGTACTTCCTCATTTCCGGCGAGTGGAACGCCAGCACAATTTTCTCCTTTTGGACGCCTGCAGCAATCAATTCGGTTGCGACGCCGTATTCGGTTCCGTCGTGCTGAATCCAGATTTTGTCACCTTTAATGTCGATGTGAATCACGGCTCCATGAATTCGGTAGCCATTCGCCCAGCCGTTGCAATGGAGCGCAAAGAGACCAATGCTCTCATCAATGATGACCTCGGTCTCGGTTTCGCCAACCGATGGTTTTAGTTTCGCGTGCTGCCCGATGATGTCGCGAATTAGCCGGGGATACTCCGCCAGTCGCGCGACGCGCTTCACGACAACCACCACCTGTTCCCCGTCCTTCTCCGCCACAATCGATACCGCTCCCGCTTTTTCCTCATAGTCCTCTATCAGCGGAAACGGTATCGCGCACGATCGCTGCACGATTTGCCAGCCGTCCTTGGCCAGCGACTCAATGATGGCATCGTGGGAACTTAGATTAGACGGCATTTTCTCACCTATTTCACATCCCCCACCATCGGCACCTTCTTATGCACGTCCGGCCCAAAATACCGCAAGCCGACGAGCGGTTCGCTGCCGGTGTTTTCGATCTCGACGCCGCGGGTGGCCGCCTCGTAGCTGATGAAAACTTCGTCCTCGGTTTCCTGGCCAAAGCGGATCATGGCTGGCGTTTGCAAAGCGAGCTTGCCGATGCGGCCCTTGCCTTGCACGGTGATCCAGCCGCTGCTGCCCGGGTCTTTCACGACGCACTTAGCGCCGGGCTCGATGGTCAATTCTTTGGCGCTGAACAGCTGTTCGCCATCGACGTGACCATAGACGACCCACTTGTCAGTATAACCCTGGCCGCTGGTCTTCTTGTCGAGAATCGGCTCCAGATAATTGCTGGCCTTGAAGTGGGTATCGACGTTCTTGTCCCAATCGAGCTGGCCGATGATGAAATCCAAATCCTGATGTTTTTCGGCCGGCATATCCTTGACGAGCAATGACCAGGGGACATACCGCCCTTCGACGATGTTCTGAAACATGCCGAATACATCGCTGCCCCACTGCGGTTCATAGGTACACAGCGAACCGGGTGCGTGCAACACACCCGGCGGAATGAGCCAGCCGGTGCCGCGCTTCAGGCGATAGGCGCGGGAGAGATCAAGAATGCCGTTTTCGCCCTTGTCCCAATTCTGCAGGCAGCGGCGGACATCGTCTTTCGTCGTGCCCGGTTCGAGACCCATGAAGGTATAACAAAAATTGTTATCAACGTTATTATATTGCGGCGGGAAGTAATAGCTTTCGGGCTTCCCTTCCTGCCCTACTAACTTGGCATTGGCGGCGCTTTGGTGCATGTGATGCGGGATTGGGCCCATGTTGTCGAAAAACTTGCTATAGACGGGCCAGCGGTTGTATTTCTTATACATGGTCTTGCCGATGAGCCGCAGGCCCGCTTCTTCGACCGCATCGCGCAGGAGAAACTGCTTCCCTTCAAAGCTGGCAAAGCTTAGACCCTCGTGCCAGACGCGCCCTTCGTTGGCGGCTTCGGTGGTACTCGAAAACCAGCGTTCGTCAATTCCGCCCCGGTTCGCGCCGTAGGCATACAAATCCTGTGGATGCAATTTAATGCGTCGGCCCGGATGCAAAAAGCTGCGGGGAACCCAGGTGGGCGTCAATCGCAACAGCCCTTCGCCTTTGTCCAAGGCGCGGTCGAGAATCTTTTCCAGGCTGTCCTTCTTCACAATGTTCGGCTGAGTCATGGCTGCAGGGAACTCCGCGGCAGTGGAAAGGTTTTTCATTTGTGCGACCGACTGATGAATCGGCTTGTTTTATTCGGTTTACGGCCGTGGAACAAGCCAGCGACCCTGAGCCGCGTTGCTTGCAACGCGTTCGATGCTTGAACTGGAGAACCGAGCGCGTTGCAAGCAAACGCGGCGAAATGTGAATTACGAACTTTCTCAAAAATTCGCCAATCGCGGCATTTCTCCCCTAGACCATTCGCCGCCCCAGATGTTAGAAAGAATCGCTGGTTTGATCCTTTCGGTTTTTGGCCATTGGATTTCCGCCAGGTCCAATGGTTTTTTCGCTGCCGCAACATTCGCGGTCGCTGCCTTTCGGTCCTGGGATTCTCCCAGCGAGAGACTCGTTCTCTCCAGAGACCTAGCTAATGTCATTTGAATCGCTTTCGTTAGCGCCAGAGATTCTGCGCGCGGTGTTGGCCGAAGGCTACACCATTCCCACTCCCATCCAGGCTCAGGCCATCCCGCATCTGCTGGCCGGCCGAGATCTGCTTGGCTGCGCTCAGACCGGCACGGGCAAGACCGCCGCGTTCGCGCTGCCGATCTTGCACTTGCTGTCGACCACGCAGCCGAAGCACACTGCGAGTCAAGAAAAGACGGGGCCAGCGTTGTCCCGTGATGGTCACTTTCATCAAGGGCAGCAACACGCCCACATGATTAAGGCCTTTCAGGGCACGCGACACGCTCCCAAGCATCGCCGGCCCACGCGGGCGCTAATCCTTTCGCCCACGCGGGAACTCGCATCGCAAATCGCCGATAGCCTGCAAACCTACGGCCGCAACACGCGTCTGCGGGATGTGGTGATTTATGGCGGCGTGAATCAAGGACCGCAAGTCCGGCTGCTGCAGCAGGGCGTCGATATCGTTGTTGCCACCCCAGGCCGGTTGTGCGATTTGATTCAGCAAGGCTGGGTTGATCTGAGCGCGATCGAAATGTTTGTGCTGGATGAAGCCGACCGCATGCTCGATATGGGTTTCTTGCCCGATCTGAAGCGAGTCACCGATTGCTTGCCGCGTGAACGGCAGACGCTCCTCTTCTCGGCAACGATGCCAGGACCGATTCAACAATTGGCCGATCAGATTTTGCATGACCCGGTGAAAGTCACCATCGCTCCCGAACGGGCAACGACGGAACTGATCGAACATCAGGTCTATCATGTTTCGAAGGCTCAGAAGGCCGATCTGCTAACCAGCCTGCTGCAGCGCCCCGGTTTCACGCGGACGATTGTGTTCACGCAAACCAAGCACGGCGCCGACCGCGTCTGCAAGCAACTTGATCGGGCCGGCATTCGGTCCGAAGCCATCCACGGCAATAAGAGCCAGAATGCTCGGCAACGAGCGCTCAATGCCTTCAAGTCGAGCCATATTCAAGTGCTCGTCGCCACCGATGTCGCGGCCCGCGGTATTGATGTCGATAGCATCTCGCACGTGATTCAGTTCGATCTGCCGCACGAAGCTGAGACCTATATCCATCGCATCGGCCGCACGGGCCGGGCGGGGGCAACGGGCCTGGCCATTTCGCTTTGCGATCCGGAACAAAGAATGGAACTGCGCGATGTTGAACGGCTGATCAACCGCCGCTTGGACGTGCAGAAGGATCATCCCGAAGGAATCGAAGTTGTCAGCTTCACTCCTGCAAAACAAGGCCCCGCGACCCCTCCTGGCAAATTCCGCTTCGGCGGCGCTGTGCGAGGCCGAAGCAACTTCGGCAAGTCCCGCCCCAGTGGCGGACAGGGCGGGGGACAGGGCGGTGGCAATCGGTTCAGCGCTGATCGGCCTCGACCCGACCGGCCCAATGCTGATCGTCCGCAAGGCGAAGGCCGCGGTGAAAGCCGCAGCTTTGGTGGTGATCGCCCCGCGCCACGCGCTAGCGAAGGTCGGCCAAACAACGGACCTCGTCCGCAAAGCGCCGCCAAAACCTACGGCGGCAGCGGCAAGTTCCAGTTCAAAGCGAAACGGCGACCCGCGGCGGCCAAGTAGGAATTTAGGAAGCCCGTCGCGTTAGCAAGGAAGTGCCGCGCGAGGGTATCGACCGGCAACCGTGCGTCCGCACGCAAGTGTGACCGCAAGCCGTTTGCCTGCTGACGGTGATTGCTAATGCACAAAACGCCCCGCGAGTTCCGCACGAAGGTTCGGGTCAATTCGCGGGGCCTTTTTGTGCCATCGCACGTTGCCAGAACTCGTCAACTCGCGGCGCTCCCTTGCTAACGCGACGGGCTTCCTGATTCACTCCACTTCAAACTTCACACCCTGCGCCAGCGGCAGGGTGCGGCCGAAGTTGAGCGTACACGTTTGGCGGCGCATGTAAGCTTTCCAGGCATCACTGCCTGCTTCGCGCCCGCCGCCGGTTTCTTTCTCGCCGCCGAACGCGCCGCCGATTTCGGCGCCGCTGGGACCGAGATTGACGTTGGCAATCCCGCAATCGCTGCCGGCAACGGAAAGAAACTGCTCGGCTTCGCGGAAGCGATCAGTGAAGATGGCGCTGGAAAGCCCTTGAGGAACGTTGTTGTGTAGCTGGATTGCTTCGTCGAGGTCGCGAAACGTGAACGTGTAGAGAATGGGCGCGAAGGTTTCGTGCTGCACGATGTCCATTTGGGGATGTGCGCGAACAATGGTGGGTTGCACATAGTAACCCGCGCGCTCGATCCGCTCGCCGCCGCAGAGAACTTCGCCCCCTTGTTGCTTGATGGAGCCAATGGCGTCCGTGAACTGCTTCACTGCTGATTCGTTAATAAGTGGTCCGAGCAATGTGCCCTCTTCCCAAGGCAGGCCCACGGTGACGTTGCCATAATCGCGCGTCAATCGATTCACCAATTCTTCCGCCCGCGATTCATGGACGATTAGCCGGCGTAATGTGGTGCAACGTTGGCCGGCCGTGCCAACGGCGGCGAACAAGATAGCGCGTGTTGCTAGATCGAGATCGGCTGACTCAGTCACGATGCAGCCGTTATTGCCGCCAAGTTCTAATAAGCTCCTTCCCAATCGCTTCGCCACGGTTACCGCCACGCTCTTGCCCATCGCGGTGCTACCAGTCGCGGAAATCAACGGCAAACGGGCATCGGCGGCCATTGCTTGACCCACGTCGCGATCGCCGACGCACAAGTTCAGCACCCCCGTCAAGCCGCGTGGTTCCAGCACGTCGTTCATCAACTGCTGCACGGCGATGGCGGTCAGCGGTGTGAGGTGCGAAGGCTTCCACAGCACTGGATCGCCGCAGACGAGAGCCAGGGCCGCATTCCAGGCCCAGACGGCGACGGGAAAATTGAAAGCACTGATTACACCAACCGCACCCAGCGGATGCCATTGTTCCATCAGCCGATGCTCGGGGCGTTCGCTGGCGATGGTCAGGCCATACAGTTGCCGCGACAGGCCGACGGCGAAGTCGCACATGTCGATCATCTCTTGCACTTCGCCCAGACCTTCGCTGCGAATCTTGCCCGCTTCGAGCGTGACCAGCAGGCCAAGGTCATCCTTATGCTTACGAAGTTGTTCACCGATCAGTCGGACAACTTCGCCCCGTTGTGGTGCGGGCAAGATTCGCCAGGCAGCGAACGCCGCGTGCGAATTGCCGGCAGTCACTTCATAGTCGTCGAGCGATGCCGTCTGCACCGCGGCAATCACGTTTCCCGTAGCGGGATTGATGGACTCAATCACAGGGCCACCGGGGCGATCAAGCCAGCGGCCGGCATAGACGCCTGAGTTTCTATCCCGCAGTCGTAAGCGTCCGAGCAAGGCTTGCCACATGATTGCGTCCTACGAAGAAGCCGGAAGCGAGGCGAGAACCTCATCAATAATCGTCACCGCGGTATCGACCTCCGCCCGCGTTACCACCAGCGGCGGGCAGAACCGCAGCGTGCTGCTGCCACAGCCGAGCATCAGCAGGCCGCGGCGAAAACAGGCTTGCACGACTGCGTCGCGCTCCGCCGCAGCGTGCTCTTTAGTTTCGCGGTTCTTCACCAGTTCCGCGCCGACCATTAAGCCCAGCCCGCGGACATCGCCGATGATCGGATGCCGGCTCATCAGTTCATTCAACCGCTGGACGAGATAGCCGCCGACGTCACGAGCGTTGGCCATCAAGCTTTCTTCTAACAAGTCAATCGTCGTGAGTGCCGCGACGCAGGAAATGGGATTGCCGCCGAAAGTGCTGGCGTGCGAACCGGGGCCCCAGTCCATTAAGTCCGCCCGGGCGATGATCGCGCCCAGCGGCAGGCCGGAAGCAATCCCTTTCGCGAGACAGATGATATCGGGCACCACGCCCCAGTGCTCAATGGCGAACATCTTGCCGGTGCGACCCATGCCCGATTGCACCTCGTCCAGGATATACAGAATGCCGTGCTTCTCCGCGAGCGCTTTCAATTCGCGATGAAACTCCAGCGGCGGCACAATGTAACCACCTTCACCCTGAATCGGCTCGACAATGATCCCCGCGACTTCCGTGGGCGGCACCGTGCGGCGGAACAAATCTTCGAGTTGGTTCAGTGAATGCTGCCAGGATGACTCTTCGCTGCGGTAGGGATTCGCATAGTCGATGTGCGTGACCTGAGGAATGAGCGGCGCGAAGCCCCGCCGCTGAATCATCTTGCTGCCGGTCAGCGACAGCGCCCCCATCGTCCGCCCATGAAAGGCGCCGAAGAAGGCAATCATGTGCTGCCGGCCCGTGTGATAGCGGGCCAGCTTGAAGGCCGCTTCGACGCTCTCCGCGCCGCTGTTGGTGAAGAAGACCCGTTTGTCGCCGCTGCCTGGCGCGAGCTGGGCCAACTTCTGGGCGAGATTTCCCTGCGGCGCATAGTAGAAATCGGTCCCCGACATGTGGATCAATTTCTTCACTTGCTGCTCGATGGCCGCCACCACGCGCGGATGGCAATGACCCGTCGAGCAGACCGCGATCCCCGCGGTGAAATCGAGAAACCGATTCCCATCGACATCCTCGATCATCGCCCCTTCGCCACGCTCCACCGCGAGCGGATAGACTCGCGTATAAGACGGCGACGTGAACCGTTCGTCATTGGCGATCAGCAACTTGCCGCGCGGGCCGGGAAGTTCGGTAT
The DNA here is from genome assembly GCA_043744755.1 of Anatilimnocola sp. Lineage (GTDB taxonomy): Bacteria > Planctomycetota > Planctomycetia > Pirellulales > Pirellulaceae > Anatilimnocola. The sequence goes on along the minus strand of JAYTUF010000773.1, from coordinate 4,096 downwards.
GAATCCAGGGGGTGGGCAACGACGCCGGTGGAACCTTCGTGAGCGGAGTATTCATCGCGGCCGGCCTCCTTGGTGTGCTGCAGTAGTATCCATTGAATCCTACGCTTTGCTCACCCCGTGGCAACAGACCACGGGCGACTAGGGCAGCAACAGGTTCTTGCGGGCCAGCGACGGAATTGCATCCTCCAGAACTTTGCTCAGGATCGTGCGAACCTGAGCCAGATCAGCAACCGGCTGCCCCTTCTCATGCACGACCAGCGTTTTGTCGGCTACTAATTGAGCGAGCGTATCAATCACCGCGGCGCGATCGCGGCTGCCATCGAGCAATTTCGCGACCTGTCGTTCAAAGTCACCGAGCTGCACCACGTCGTGCAGCAGGTTTGTCACCGTGCCGGGCTGACTGGCTTGGAAGCGGGCCAGCTTGGAGATCGCGGGTTGCTCGGGAATGGTGTACGCCACTTGCGGCGGCTCGGCATGCAAATCGACATGCGTCGTGGCATAGCAGCGGAGTAGCGGCCGGGCGAGATTGCGGGCGTCATTCGCTGCCCGTTCGGCATCGATCACTTGAGCGCCGGGATGCAACCGACCGCGAGCCAGCGACAGCAACTCGCGAAATGGCAACGGCCGCGGCCAGGCTGCCCGCAGTTCGAGCATCGCGGCTTTGAGAAGTGGTTCCTTGGTTGACAGGTTCGAGCCGGGCCGTTTGAACGTGACGGGATCCCAGGTTCGCGGATCGAACTGCGTGCCCCCCTCGGGCTCCGACGACGACGCGATGTACATCTCGAACAGGCGTTCCGGCGGGATGCTGCGGTCCAGCGTCATCGACTGATGGCAGAGGAGAGTCTGGCGGAACAGTCGGTTCCGCACCAGGTCCATGTATTGCTCAGTCTCGATGATGTCGGCCCCGAGCTTCTTCAGCATTGCTTCCACTTCGGGCGGAAAGTTGCTGGCCAGCATCGTGCTGTAATCGGCTTCACCCAGGTATTGCAACTCGTGCGCGTGCGCCCGGTCCATAAACTGGTGAAAATATTCGGGCTCGTTCACTTCTTCGAGATATTCGTGAATTAGATACCAATCCTGCTTGGGACGGATGTGGTTCACTTCATCAGCCAGCAGGATGCCATACGCATTGTTCTTGGTCGGCACCGATTCCGCGAGAAAATCAAGGAGAGCGCGCGATTCGCGCAGCTTCTCTGCCGGGTTTTTGATGTTGCGAGCGCGGTAGGTCATGATGTCGCGGATCATGCCCCGCAACCGCCAGCCGGGGTTCGTGTTGTAACTGATATACGCGATGCCGCTGGTCGCGAGATGATCGTGGCAGATTTGCAGAATGGCATCCTGCACATCACGCGGCACCCACGAAAACACGCCGTGGGCGATGATGTAGTCGAACTTGCCGAATTCGGGCGAGAATTTCAGAATGTCTTCGTGCAGCAGCCGCAAATTCGGCAGGCTGAGCGCTTGCAGCGTCTCTTGCCCAAGGGCGATCTGCTTAGCCGACGCATCGATGCCGACGAACTCGCTGCCGGGATAGCGCTCGGCCAGGGGAATGATGTTCCCGCCGCTCGAGCAGCCGAGTTCAAGCACGCGGCACTTGCCCAGCGGCGCGGGCGTCATGCCGAAGAGCTTGCCAATGGTAGCCAACCGATTCGGGTGCGTCTGCGAGAATGGATGGCTTTCGTACAACACTTCGTCGTAAGCATTTCGCGACGACATCGCAAACTCCTTTTAGGGCCGTCGGTCCTGGGTAGGATGGGCACTCTTGCCCGTCTGCCCAGACAAGCGTGGAATGGGGGTAATCAACCTTACCCGATATTCGGCGCACGGCGGAATGATTGCTACAGATTTCCAGCAATCGCGTGGGACGTTGGATGCGCCGGTTGCCACATTGGGCACGAGCGGAATGATTTTGATCGTAGTGAAGAATCGCGTGTAGCTTGCCGACGCGCAGGTAGCCCGACGCGTAAGCGAGGAAGTCCCGCAACAAGACTCTCCTATGCCAAAAGTGCGGCAGCACTAAAGACCCGCTAGTACGCGAGGTCTTGCGATTTACGTGCGAGGGGAAGTCAACTCGCGGCACTTCCTTGCTTACGCGACGGGCTACCTATGTGCGCAGCAGCTTTTCCAATTCGCCGCGAATTGTCTGCTCAATCGTACCGCGAAAAAGCGCGGCGGCAAACGGCAGGTTGCCGCTGACTCGCACATCTTGTTCGCCCACGATTAGGTTCCCCTTGATCTGCATTCCCATGGCGGTAAAGGCGAACTTGAGTGTTTCGGCGAGCCATTCGCCTTGTACGTTGCTGACTCGCTCCGCATGGTCGCGGCGTATCTCGTCCAGAAATTTCTGCAGCCTAACAACGGCTTCCGCTACCGGCAGTTGGTGCGGCACTTGAATGGCGAGTGCGGGCATGAGTTTCGTTTCAATCGAATGGAGGTGAGCGGAATACTCACCTCATTCTAGCGTTCACTGGGCGTTTCGTAATCCACGCGGTCGCGCGGATGCCACAGCGGCACGCCTTGCTTCACGCGATCCGCCAGCACTTCCAATTTCTCGTGAGTGCCCGGAATCGCTAACGTCTCGATCGCTTGCTCGGACGATTGCGTCTCGGGTTCAAAATTTAATTCGCCATCTCGAATGGCTTCTAACACAGATCGCGGCACGTGAAGTTCTCCTCGACTGCGGGGAATGCGACTGCCTCCGTGCGCTGCTGAGTGGGCGGTCGATTGTCCTTGGGGCCCCCGTCGCTTGGCGCCGCCGCGGAGATTTCGCAGCGAGTGAATGGCGCGCCATCGACGCCCGCAGTATCAAACTCGCTCGCGGGCAAGTCAAGTTACAAAATTGCGCATCTAGCGGAGTCACGATTCAGATTCTGCTGCCGCGCTTGACATTACTTACGAGCAGTGCTTAACGCTTGCGACCACTGACGCACCAGCGCGCCATCGATGCGACCGGTCCGTGATCCCTGACAGACCGCGCCCCGGACCGCGATGTAATCCGGCGCGAGCGGCAACAGCTCGGGCAGGTCGGTCAGTTGCAACGAGCCGGCGAGCACCAGCATCGCACGCCGCGCGCGGACCGCGTGACAGAACTTGACGAGTTGTTCGTGAGTGCAATGGTCCCGCAAGGTTTCACCATTCTTAATGCACGTATCAACGAGAACGGCCGCAATGCGAATCTTCTTGACCAAGTCGAGCAAGGGCTGCGGTGGCGGCGCGCCGCATTCGCGCCAGTCGGCGTAGACCACCATGACGGGCAACGCACGAATGGGAAGATAGGATCGCCAGGTACACCAATCTCCGAGCCAGGCATCGCCCGGATAGCAGCCCTGCAAGCCGATCTTGGCAAACGACAAGCCTTTAGTTTGCTGGGCCATTTGATTGGTGTTCCCATCGCGCAATTCGCCCAGCGCGGCACTTACTGGCACTCGTTTGCCGACCGCGGCCAGCACTTTTTTCCAGACCGCCGGCGTGGCAGCGCCGAGCGAACCTTGATTTGGATCTTTGACATCGATCAAGTCCGCGCCGTTTTCCACAGCGATCAGCGCTTCCTCGGCATCGGTCACACTCACCAGTAGTTTGGTCATGACGCGAATGCCTGCCGCGCTTTCTGTTCGCGATGAGCGGTTGCCAGGCGATGATTCAGTTCCTTCAGCGCTTCACCGCTAATCGGTTCGCACCAAGCGCCGCGGAGTGTGATGTAGCCTTCGCACCAATGGCCCAGCGCGGGCTTCACATCGCGATGGTGCCAGTCCTTCGCTCGCTCCGCGAGTCGGACAATGACATTGCTCGTCTCCGGTTCGACGCCGGCAATCTCCGGCAGTTGACTGGGCCCCTGTCCCAGAAAGAAGCACTCGACAAATTCGAGCGGCACGCGAACGGGGTCGCGCGGTTCGAAGTAAACGAGCAACGAATCAGGCTCATAGGCCAGTCGCGGCTGAGCGGCGAGCCAGAGCAAGTTACCTGTCAAATAGAGTGCGGCGATGATGACGGCGGCTGCGAAGACCACGCCGCTCCAGTGCCATTGCCCGAGAATCGCGGCGAGCAACAGGCACCCACCGCCCAGCGCGAGTAGGCCCGGCAGGATCAAGCCCAGCAG
>JAYTUF010000772.1:0-4076 GCA_043744755.1 Anatilimnocola sp. | reverse complement strand
CGCCGATTTCGGCGACATAGGAATCAATCGCCTGGCTCGTCTGCGAATCGAGCAGCAGCCGCACTTTGTGGGCTTCGGTCGGCGAGCCGGGTTTCACGAGGTCGATATAGGCCTGATCGACAATCACCACGGCTTCCAGATCTTTGGTGTCGCCGATCTGGCAAATCAGATCGGTCGGCATGATCGGAGCGCCTTGGTTCTTGGCTTGGAATGGATGCCCGCTCCAGGAGGCCAAGCGGTCGCGTTCAGGCTTGGCTTCACGCGTCGGCGGCGGAATGACCATGCCGGCCCGCGGAGCGCGGATCGTCAGCCGGTCGTACTCGCGCTGCTTCTCTGCAAATTGCTTGCGGGCGGCGGCCAGCACTTCTTCGGATGTTTCGAGTTGATCGACGGCGGCCGGATCGGTGAAGCGGAGGAGATCGAGATTGTCGCGGGCTTGCTGTGCGGCAGCCAAACGACCCTTGAGCCGATGCAGTTCCAGTTCCAGATCGGGATTGCGCAGCTTCAGCAGGGGCTGGTCCTTCTGCACTTCGTCCCCCGGCTTGACGAAGACTTCGGCGACGTTGCCCGGCTCGGACGCGAAGACCTGGGCCGCATCGTGAGCCTGCACTTCAAACGTGCTGGAGACTGAGTACGGGAGCGGCACCAGAAAGATGCCCGCCACGATCACGACCAGCACCACGGCCGTCGCGATGACGCGTTCTTTTTTCATTTTGTGCATCCTTCCCGGCGTGTAGAAAAACTTGGCCATTCCCCAAACAGGCTGCACCACCAGGCCCACGAAGCCCGAGAGGGCAATCATCTGGCCGATGATCTTGAGGCCGTACGGCTCAAACACACTGTTGAGGAAGAACAGAATCGAAAACACCACCACCCAGCGATAGGCGGCGGAAGCCACTGTGTACAAACCAAAAATCCACTTGTTCCCCTGCGGCAGGAATGGGTTCTCCGGCTGCTCGATGCCCAGGCACAGGTCGATCATGAACCGCCGCAGCACGTCTTTGGCTTTCTGCTGCAAGTTCGGAATTTCGAGCAAGTCCATCAGGATGTAGTAACCATCGAACCGCAGCAGCGGATTGCCGTTGAACATGACGGTGCTGACCGAGCAGATGAACATCACGCTCAGGCAAACGTGATTGAGCAGTCCCGGCGCACTGAACCACCAGATGAAGGTGGCGATCGAGGCCAGCACCAGCTCGACATACATGCCCGCCGCGCCGATGGCCGCGCGGGACCATTTGTTCGGCAACATCCAGGAATCGGAAACGTTGCAATAGAGCGCGGGCGTAAACACCAGCAGCATTGCCCCCAGCTCATGACATTCGCCGCCGAAGTGCTTACACGAAAGCCCGTGGCCGAACTCGTGCAGCACTTTCACCGTGCCCATCACGATGGCCATGATGAACCAGTTGCGGGGGCCGAAGAATTCGTGGAAAGCCGGCAGGCGCGCGGTGAATTGATCGAACTGGACCACGATCAGCGAGAGTGCGGCCAGGCCGATGCCCAGGTTGATAAACAGGGCGGTCCAGGTGAAAAACCACGAAGTGTATTTGTAGAGCCAGTTGAGGAATCGCTCGGGATCGACGCCGCGGAAGCGAAGGGCAAAGACATTGGCGAATTTGCCCATCAACTCGCGATGCTTCTTTTCGTCGCGCCGCTTCTTTAGCGCCCGGCCCTGACCGGGAGATTCGCTGATGACCAGGCCGCTGCGATGCAACATGCCGACGAACTGCAGCAGATCGGTGTAGGTGATCTTTTGCGGCGCGAACTGGCTTTCGAATTGTTCCTTGATCGTCTCCAGGCTGGTCAGGCCATCGAGCATGCCGAGGATCGCGTACTCTTCTTCGTGGAACCGAAAATAGTTCAGCCCGACCGGCTCCTTCACTACCCAGAACGACTGACCCCGGTAGCGATGCCGCCTAGATTCCAGGTCGGGCCGCATGCGCAGCAGCAATGGCCGCGAAGTGCTGCTAACGAGGCTTTCTGCGAGGGTGGCCATGGGGAAGGGGTCGGGGGTCAGGGTGTCAGGAGATCGGGAGTCAGGGTTTTACTTGGTTCTGGGCTGCGCGGTCGGGGGGAGCTTGGTGGACATCGGGCGAGCGGCGGGCGCTGGTGTGGGTGGTGTAGCCGCTGCGGGAATCACGGGTTTGAGTGCTTCTACGGCCGGAGTGGTTGCGGGTGCGGCTTCAGTGCGCGGGCCGAAGTTGAGCGCGGGCGGAGCGGCGGCAGGCGCGGGGCCTTCTAGCGCCGTCGCTGCGGCTGGTTGCGGCGCGGGTATTTTGGCGGCGAGGATATCGACTTGCAGTTCAGCCGAGGAGCCGGGCTGGATCAGGAAGTGGCCGTTGACGAATTGATTCTCAACTTCGGCCCAGATGCGATACTGACGATTGCGGCCCGAGCCTTCGATCAGCGGGCTGGCGTAATCGACGCGGCCATTGAGAGTAATTTTCTTTCCATCGGGCAGATCCTTCCCCCCGGGCAGATCGACGATGACCTTGACGGGCTTGCCTTCGACATCGCCGCGGCCGGCTTCGGCGGCGTAGACAAAGCCTTCGACGCGGACGCGGTCGAGGCGGACGAGCCGCAGAACGGGATCACCGGGCGTGACCCATTCGCCAACCTTCTTGTAGACTTCAACGATCTGTCCCTGAATCGGGGCTTCGATCTTCTTTTTGCCGAGCTCGATGTCGGTGGCGTCGAGTTGGGCCCTTTTCATCACCGCGGTGAGACCGGCCACCAGGTTATCGGTTTCGGCGACTTGAATTTGCGCCACGGCACGTTCCCATTGAAACTTGGCTCGGCGGAGTTCCTGATCCGAAATCGCGCCAGGATTCTTGGCTTTGATCTCGAGCGCCGACTGATATTCAGCCAGGGCCACATCGCGGCCCTTCTTGGCAGCTTCAATCTCTGCCTTGCTGTTAGCCTGGGCCGTAGCGGCGTCGAGCTCGCCTTGCGCGATTCGTTGCTTCGCGAGCGTATCGCGGTTATCAATCTCGCCGAGCACCACATCGGCGTTCACCAGTTCGCCGCCTTTGACATACAGCTTGGTCAAGCTGCCGGCATCGCGGGCGGGAACCTTCACATCGTCGATGGCCGTCACCAGCCCATGCGGCACCTGGATGACACCGCGCTGCACCGTGCGGTTGCCGGCCGGCGGAGCAGCGGGACCGGGATAAGCAGGCGGAGCGCTCGGCAAGGCGCCCGGCGCTGCGGGCGGAACACTGAGCGCGGGATTGGGATTGAACGCGCGGGGCGGCGCCAATTGCTGAGCAGTGACCGCCGTCAAACCACCCATCGCGACAATGCCGATGGCGAGATATTTGGGAAAATGTTTCATGATTTCATTCCTTGATGGTTCGCGCTCGTCGTGTTCGGGCTCGTCGTGTTCGGGCTCGTCGTGTTCGCGCTAGTAAGGGGCTTTGTCGCGTGTCGCGCAAGATTAGTTCCGACCTGATTTACATAAAGAAGACATTGGCTTGCAGCCATTCCCAGGCTTCGTGCAATTTGGCCCAGCCCAGCACGGTGCGGCCGCAGTTGACATGCGCTTTCACGCTGGCGCCGGGCCGGGCGGTTTCCAGAAGATTACCTTCGGTTTTCACTCGAATGCGGACCATGTGCCCCTGTTGTTCATGCGGCTCGGCCGTCCAATGAATGTCGGTAACTTTGCCGTAATGCTTCACTCCGGGCTGAGTCATCAACACATAGCTCACATCCCGCTTAGGGTCTTCTTTGAGTTGGGCGCGATGCTTCACAATGTGATTCACGCGCCGCTCGGGCATATAGAGTTCGAGTTCCCATTCGGTGTCTTCGGCGGCCACGGTCAGCAGCACCTGTCCGGTCTCCACCGGGCGATTGACCAGTTGCCGTTTGGCATCCCAGGTGATGACCTTCCCTTTAATCGGACTGCGGACGGTGAGCTTTTCTTCGCGACCGAGTAACAGCTTGAATTGTTCTTCCAAGCTGCCAATTTCCACGGATACCGTCGAAAGATCAGCTTGATCGCGGGCTCGTTCCTGGGGCGTGCTCGGCCGGCTGGTATCTGTCAATCGCTGCCGAATCGCGTTCTGTTGTTCACG
>JAYTUF010000771.1:0-16075 GCA_043744755.1 Anatilimnocola sp. | reverse complement strand
CTCGGCAGGAGCCTCGCCCTCCCAGAAGAGCCGTGGCCTCCCTGGTCACTCAACTTTAACGGCGCGGCACAATCGCTCCAAGCGGTAGGACCGTTTGCTGAGTCGGGTTGCCGGGCTTCGATCCGAGTAGTTCCGCCGATGCAGGTGATATTGAGCGTTCTATAGTTGCGCGTTGACCGCTACTAACCACTTCCGCAATTCCCGCGAGAACGTCTCTCATGCTGCCGGCCGTTAGATCCAGTTTGAAGCTGGCGACGTGGATTGATCGCGGGCTGCTGCTCGCGGTGTTGCTGGCCTGTGGGTGTTCGCTATCGCTGAATGTGGCCGATCCTGATTTGTGGGGACACATTCAATACGGCCGCGATTGCTGGCAGCAAGGCCTGCCCGTGACGACGACTTATTCCTATATCGCCGAAAACGAGCGCTGGATCAATCACGAGCTAGTCGCTGAATTCGTCCTCTTCGCAGTGAACGACACGCTCGGCGGCCCCGGACTGCTCGTGATGAAAGCACTGCTTGGCTGGTTGGTTATCGGCCTGATCTTACGGGCTGCGTGGAAGCAAGGCGCGAGCCTGATTACGCTCGGCGGCACGGCGCTGCTCGTCGCCGTCACCCTCGGCAATCATTGGAGCTTGCGGCCGCAACTGGCATCGTACACCTGCTTCGCGCTGGAAATTGCACTGCTCGGTTTCGCTTTCAAGGGCTGGGAAGGCGATAACCGGCTGAATGGCCCTTGGCTGCGGAATGTGCTTGAGAGGTTTGGGATCTCGTCCTGGCTGAGTCTGATATCGAAACAAGAAGCTCAAACTGAATTGCCATACTGCCGAGCCCACCTGAAGGCCCTCTGGCTGATCGTGCCGCTGATGGTCCTGTGGACCAATGCCCACGGCGGATTCCTCGCGGGGCTATGCGTGTTCATTGCTTACCTGGGTTTGCGCAGTGTGGAAGTCATCGCTCACCGCGGTCCGCAGGCTTGGGGATTATTGCTGCGATTCGCGCTGATGATCGTCGCGGCGGCGTCGGCCACGCTGATCAATCCGTATGGAACTGAGTTTTTGACCTGGTTATATGACGACCTGAAAGTGCCGCGGCCGGAGATTGTCGAGTGGCGAGCGCCGGACATCTTCAGCCTGGAAACACTGCCATTTATGATCCTGCTCTTCGCATGGATCGGTGCGCTATTATTCAGCAAGAGACGGCATGACTTCACGCAGCAAGTGATTCTCGCGCTCCTGTGTTGGCAATCGTTGACGCATCTCCGGCATATCGCGTTTTTCGCTATCGCGTGCGGCTTCTGGTTGCCTCGGCATTGGCAATCGATTCTGGAACGGATGGGCGCGACGTCGAGCGATTCATCGCTGGCCGGCGGACTGTCACCGCGGATGACGCCGCTGCTAGGTGGGCTGGTCCTTGTCGCCTGCGGTCTAACTGGCCTCAAGCTCTTCGGCAGACTGGCTGAACTGAAGGTCGAGCGCGAAAACTTTCCCGTCGCTGCAGCGGAATTCATCGCCCGCGAGCGACTCTCTGGCAAGATGATCGTCACGTTCAACTGGGCGCAGTATGCGCTAGCTGCGTTTGGCGATCCTAAAGACGGCGGTGAAGGAATTCTGGTCCACGTCGATGGTCGCTGCCGCACGAGTTACTCGCAGGCGATGCTCGACGAGCATTTCGATTTCATCATGGGCCAGCAAGCGCCGGGTGATCGCTACCGAGATCCCCGCAGCGGACCGTTCGACTCAGAAAAAGCACTCCGCAATCAGCGGCCCGATCTGGTGCTCCTCTCGCGGTCGCAACAACCGGGCGTGGATGTGATGTTGGGTCAGCAGGCGGCCTGGTGTTTGTTATATCAAGACGAGTTGGCCCAAGTCTGGGGTCGTCGCAGCCGGTTCGATGATCCCACAAATCCTGATTTTATTCCGCAGGCGCAGCGCGTCATCGGCAGCGAACCGCAAACCGGTTATGTCCAGTGGCCCGCGCTGCCCACCTGTCAACCGCCCACCGGCCGCACCGCGGATCCAATCCATTATTCGACTCGAAAGTAACCCGGCAATGAGCGATCTGGCAGAGACTGAACTGATTGACAGTACGCCCCACGTCCCCGGCGAACCGACGGGCAGGTTGAGCCAGCACGTAATCTCGGCCGTCACGATTTCAGCCAATAGTGGCGTGGACGAAAACCCGCCTGCTCGCGACAATCGGGGCCTCTCTCGCAAGCAATTGAGCGACATGCTGCCCACGCCCAAGAATTTCGACATTCCGCCGCTCGATTACTCGCTGCCCGCGGGCTTTAAGCTGTCTGTGATTATTCCCGCCTATAACGAAGAGCGGACGATTTGCGAGATTCTCGCCCGCGTGGCCGCCCTGCCGGTGCCCAAAGAGATCATCGTCGTTGATGATTGCAGCCGCGATCAGACGCCTGAAATTCTTCGCACTCTGGAAGCGGCCGGCGATTTGCTTGTGATCTTCAAAACGCAGAACGAAGGGAAGGGCGCCGCTCTTCGCTCCGGCTTCCAACGAGCAACGGGGGATATCGTCGTCGTGCAAGATGCCGACCTGGAATATGACCCGCGCGATATTCTGCCGCTCCTCAAGCCGATCCTGGCCGGCGAAGCGGATGTCGTTTATGGCTCGCGGTTCTTGCATGAGAAGCCGCACGACAAATCGCTGGTCCACCGCTTCGGCAACTGGGCTTTGACCTTCGCTTCCAATGTCACCACCGGCCTGAAACTGACTGACATGGAGACGTGTTACAAAGCCTTTAAGCGCGAAGTGCTGACGAAGTTTGAGATTCAGCAGAACCGATTTGGCTTCGAACCGGAAGTGACCGCCAAGCTGGGCCGTCGCAAGTTTCGCGTGAAAGAAGTGCCGATCAGCTACAACGCCCGCAGCTACGCCGAAGGCAAGAAGATCGGCATCAAGGACTTGTTCAATGCTCTGTGGTGCATCATCCGCTACGGCCTGTTTGACTAGGCCCCCCTTGGAGCAACCCGTGGAGCAAGTTTCCAACTTGCTCATAGGCTTGCGACTCACCCCTTTTCCTTTTCCTTCGCCTTCTTCTCCTCTTCCTTGCGCTCCTTGTATTCAGCGAGCGCCTTCGCGGGATCGGCGTTGAAGTAGTCGCGGCAGCCGGTGCAGCAGACGTAATACTTTTGCCCCAGGTATTCCACGGTCATCGAGCCGGTGCCGCCCGTCACCACACATTCAGGCCCTTGGGCTCCCTGACCGAAACCGCTGCCCACGCGCGTGAAGCCCACTTCGGCCAACCGCACGAGTTGATCGCTGAACTGGGTCTTCCCTTCGTAGAGCATCAGCAGACGCTTGCCTTCGGCGACGAAGCGGAGCGAGATCCGTTGCGGCAGACCTTCCGGTGCGGCGGGTTGCTCCAGGCTGAGCCGTTCGTCCTTATCGAGCGTCCCTTGATAGGCCACCGGTTCGCCGCCGGCAGCAGGCGTGGCGAGCAAGGTGTAAGCATCGGCCTTTTCGCCCGCGATGAGTTCGACTTTAGAAAAGTACTTGCTCTTCTCGGTGCGGGCGAACAGCGTGGTCCGCTGGGGATTGAACCGCCAGGCCCAATCCGCCTGCTCCGTCCAAGAATCCTTGGTGCTCCCCCGTTGCGGTTGCCCGACACCCTTCCAGGCGCCGATCAACTTTTGCACTTTGCCAAGCTGTTCCTTCTGCGCGGCCAACTGCTCCGGCGACGCCGGCTTTTCTTCTGCGTCACACATGCGAAATGTAAGCAGTGCCAAAATTGCACTGACACAAACAATATATCGATTCGTACTCATACTAGCCCCTCGACTCTGGTTCTTAGTTCCTGCCCCTACATCCTAACCCCGATATGCAGCAGAAGATTCGCATAGCGCTGTTGATCGGCTGTTTGCACGGTCAAAACGTGGTCGGGCGTAACGACGGCTTCGTAGAATTTCCACTTTTCGATCGGTTCGAGTTTCAACGACGAGCCCGCCGCTTGCAAGGTTTGGCGGTATGAATCCCAAGCGGGCGGATCGGCCTTTAAGGCATAAGGTCCTTCGGTTTCGTACATCATGGTATGTATCGCTTCGATCGGGATCGCCGAAAGTATGGCTTCGAGCACCTGCGTGCAAGTCACCACGCCCGGCATCAAATTTAGCGACACCAGCTCCGCCCGCGGCCCGCGCTTGGAAGCAGCCGGATAGTTCCCATCCGCGATCAAAATCGTCGAATGATGGCCGGCGCGACCGAGAATGGCGTTCAGTTCGGGGTGGATTAGTTTGTGGTTGAGCATGGCGTTCAAAGTTTCAGGTTTCAGTTGCCAGGTCTAAAGTTCTGAGTTTTGAGTTCTAAGTTTTGAGACAGGAGGGAAACAAATAAAAACTTCATCATGTCTCCGAACTCAAAACTCAAAACTCAAAACTTCTTCTCATTCAATCATAATATCAAACTTGTTCGCGCCCGACTCTTTCACTTCGACCGTTTCTTCGCTCGCGGTGTTGTACTTGGCGGGAATTCGATCGACGCGGGCCGGTGCGGTCTTGCCAGCGGCATATTCTTCCGGGGTGATGTGGTATTCCGGGATCGCGTTAACCTTCACCCGATAATTGCCGGGGAGCAAACCCTGAGTGGCGGGCAAGTCGTACTTTCCCTGCGTGATCAAAGCGGCCCCGGCGGGCGTTTGGGCCTCCGGCAGTTTGAGGAAAGTGATCGTCCCGGTATCGAGCGGTTGCCCCTGCAATGTAACGGTGCCAGAGACCGCTCGTTTGCCGTCCGAACCTTCGCAACCGCAGAGCAGCAACAGGCAACAAGCGGCCAGAATTAAACCGACGGATTTCTTCAGCGTCATCGTGGCATTCCAGCAGTAACCGATCAAGAAACCTACCCTCGCAACTCTACCCGGAAAATGCTCCTCCCGCGAGATGCTCGTTTGATAACAGTTTCGCGCCGCTTTGCATTGTCGGGCAAGGGCCAACCAGCTTCCCGCAGCAATTTCGCCGTCCAGTCCGGGCCAACCGCTTCGTCCACCGCTTCCATCTCGGTGCTGATAACACTTTTGCGCCAAAATCACGCCGTTCGCTGGCCGCCGCAAGTCACTACCCTGCAAGTACTTCCGAATCATGTGATCGCCATGTTATAAGCAATTAATGATAACATCGATAATAGTTAATTAGGGTGGTCGTGAAGAAGCTGATCCCTGCGGCCGGGCATCGCTAATCACCTTTCCAATGCCGATTTCGCCTCCCTTGCGCTCGTAATCGCTCCACGCACCGCCCCGGGGCTGTGGAGTCGAGAAGTGGCGCGGTGGTTTAGATTGGGCCTATCGTGTTTGCCGGCTCTTTCGTTGGCCGGTGCTCCTCGCGAGCGCGACAGGCTTTCGTCTTATTCTCGTTCACCGTCAGCTTCAGCCGCTGGATGATGTCACGCATCGCAGCCAAGGCTTTATCAGCCTGGCGACGACACACTTCCACCGCTTGTTGGGGACAGTGTCCCTCGCGATAGCCGTGCAGTTCCGCCGGCAGATCCTCTTCGAAGATTGGCCCGATGATCGAGAGCACGGCCGTTTGCACGACGCGGTCTCTGAGCGTTGCACGACGCACGATAACAACTCCACCGGGTGGTGTGTCGTGCATTCGCTCCGCCAACGCACGTCGGACGTAGCATGCAGCCACTGCTGCGTGCGAGTCCGACCCCCTCGTTCAAAGAACCTCATCGACCCGGTGATAACCCCTCGGCAACGCCGCCGATAACATCCCTCGCCGCGCGGCGTCAGCCCCCACTTGCTAACCCAAATTGCCAAAGATCGCTGCGCATAGTGTATGCATGTAGTGAGTAGTTGTCAATAATATGTTAAGCAGTATCGGCGGCCGCTCGGATCGGACGAAGCCTTTCCCCAGCGGCGGCCGGACCATCCGCCGCCAGTTTCGCTTTCGGCACGTCGTGGTTCTGTTTCGTAGCGAATAAGCTCGCGGCGTGTGCCGAATCGAATGGATGGGGCACGTCCACAAGCCTAGTCACGGAAATCCAAATCCGTCACTGCCGTCAAAAATCGGAATCTGTTCCTCGTATGGAATCCTAATCGTCCATCCGAAGAACCAAAGGAAGTACTTTCTCGTTCCTTTGGAATTGGAGTCCCGCTGAAGAACAAACGGCGTCAGCGCATAAGTATCGAGAAGCAGAGCATTCCTTTCCTCTTCTGCGTATCTTTTCGTCCCCTCCCAACCAGCCAGCGTAACGCACGCGAGCGTTATCAGCACGAATAGCGCCTTAAGCGTGAACCGGCCTCGCCATGATTTCTTGTTGTCACCTGGTATGACCAGATTCCGCGAAGTTACGTAGGGCATGACTCGTACCTGTCGATTCGATTTGGTGTATCGATAATGCCGTGGGTAGTGTCCGGTTTTGGGTGACTAGTTTGGTCGCGGGCAGGTGGCACGGTGTGTACTCACCCATGTTTGCGAGCCATTGTCGAGAGTGCCAAAACCTCGCTGATCGCTGGAACTCAGGCCATTCTACGGTATTACCACGCTGCAACAAAACTTCATTTCCCTGGTGTTCTGCGCTGTGGATGTTCCCAGTTGTGCCAGGTGCCCTATCTCATAAGTCCAGCGAAGACACGGGTGAGTATACGCCGTGCCACCCGCCGCACGAGCTTTCGTGCTACGGCACGGTTGGTGGATCAACAGTTACTCGCGGCACTCCCTGGCTCACGCGGCGGGCTACCTGCGCGATGACCAATGCGGCAGGATCACCAAGCGGTTGCCTTGCAGCTCGCATTGCAGGCCCGCTAAGTAGAGGTTCCTGCCCAGCCAGTGGCGCAATGATGGCGCGACGCTATCGCCCCTGCGAGTGCCGCGGCGGCGCTGACGTTCCTCGGTGTTCCATTGGGCATCCAGTTTTGGAAAGTGCGTGGCGAGGTCCACGACAACTTCCGTTCCTTGCGGCCAATTCTCGTAAATGCATTCAAGCGGATTCATTTGTTCGTTACCATCAAGACCATGCTCGCCATGCGCGTGCGGCGCATTCCAGGCATCGGCCAGCTTGGAGTTCTTCGGCGGCACGATGCGATCAACACCGGTGGGATCCTGCCACAGGCCGATGTCTTCCGCGGGCACCAACCACAACTGGCCATAGCGTTCGTCGATGGCCAGGCCCCAAGGGAGGACGGAATTCAATAAGGACACGGAGACGGCATCGTTTGGTTCAACCACGTACGTCGGTTCAAAGCTCGGGTGCAAGGTTGGGTCCCGCTCAATCCTTCGCCTCCAGATCCCATCGAATTGGTAACGACTCGTATCCGCAACTCCCTGGCTCAACAAATCGTTCGCTGTGTCTTGGTTTTCAATCCGTCCTTGGTGCGCCCATTCCCGCAAGTAGTCGCGCACGGGCTGACCATTCAGTTCAATCAGAGTCCCTTGCTCAAAGATGCCGCGTTGCAACACTTCGCCCGTCTCAGTCACTTGCCATTGGCAGTTCCCGTGCAGGCGATCATTCGACCACTGCGCAACTCTCTCGATCGTGTGCCCACTGCACCACTGCTCATCGTCGCGGCATTCTCCCTCGCGCTCGCCGTTTCGATACTGCCCCGACTGCGACCAGCGGAAGCCATCGCCGTAGCGGAACGGGCCGGCAAGAACTCCTTGTCGCCAATGCTGCTCGACGATGGGATGGCCACCCATATCAAACCAGGCTTCGGGCCCATGCAACTGATCGTCTTGCCAGATTTGTCGCGCAACCAGGCGCCCTTTCTCATCGAACGATTCAGCCGGACCATACTTCAGCCGCTCGGCCCACCAGCCGCGGCGATATTGCAATCTTGTCCGCTCGATCTGGTTCACAATCGAAGCATTGGCATTGGGGGCATAAAGCTGGGGGTCATGCTCTTTCGAATCCTCTTGCCAAGGCCACCGCCAAATCGCCAGCGAGATTCCCACGAGCCCCATCAGCAGCAACAACGTCCGCAGCGAGAACCGCGGTTGGAAGAATCTCGAGAGAGCGCTCCGCGTGTGGGACACAGCCTGTCTCCCCAGGGATGCCGGCGGTTAGTTGCGGTCACGCCGCGGTGGATTGGGTTCATCGCCCCGCCGGCCGCGCGAGCGGAACCAGCGGCGGCGGCCGGGGGAAGCTTCTTCGGGCGATTCGCTGCCGACGCCGTATTCGACCAGTTCGAGCGTGCTGCGGCGGACGATGGCGGCTGCCGCGTCCCGCTCGTGGGCGGCGTGGGTGATGACGCCGCCGGGAACCTCAGAAGATTGAATCTCCATGGTGATGCTCGAGCTTTTGTCCGTTTGCCGGTTTGTCCGCACGTAGGCCACCGGTCGCAATGTGCCCAGTACGCGCTGCGGCAGGTTCGAAGCGACCACCTCGACGGTCGTGGTCGTTGGCTTGCCTTCCGCCGGGGTCACGCTCGACTCGCGCTTGAGCACATAGGGAAATTGATTCGCGGCATAATGCACCACCGATTGCCGCTTTTGCCCCGCTTGCTCGCTGACGACCTGCCGGATTTCGCAAGCGATCTTGCGACCATTCAATTCCAATTCGCTGCTGCTGATTTTCCTCGCTCCGGCAGTCGGCGCGGCGAGTTCGCCCCAGTAACTATGCCGGCTGATTTGCGGCTGATGCGCGATTCGCTTCGCGCCAATCACGACGGTCACTTCCACGCGGAGAGCATAGTCGGTGTCGTTAGCTTCAACCAGCGTGGACTTCGTCTCGGTGATCGAAGTACTAACGACTTTGCCAGTCGCATCGAGCGTTTCGGCCGTTACGCGCACCAGTTTCCAAGAATCGACGGGAAACCGCCCCCAGGGGTGAGCCTCCGGTGGCAAAGCCGGTTCGGCAACGGTCACTGCATTCTGCGCGCGAGCCTCTGGACTGCCAAAGCAGCCAAGCAGAATCGCCATTAGCACGAGACACTTCATCGCCAGTCGGTCGTCAGGGTGCGAAACACGAAACTGGAATCAGAAACGTGGTTGTCCACGCTTCCTCATCACCCTACGAGTCTACCTAGCGAAAAGGTTCGATTCGATGCCTTTTTGCGAAAACCCACAATTGGCAGCAGATAACTGGCCGGCGGACTTGAGAAGTTTTAGGGGTTGGAGGGATTGTCGGGACGAAGTGGAACCCCGATTTGCGGAATGAAATCGTGCGAGCTACAGCCCCTCACCCCAACCCTCTCCCCGGCGTACCGAGGAGAGGGAGAAGGAAGATACGACCCTCTCCCCGTATTCACGTGGAGTACCACCAGTACCG
This sequence comes from Anatilimnocola sp., assembly GCA_043744755.1. Taxonomy (GTDB): domain Bacteria; phylum Planctomycetota; class Planctomycetia; order Pirellulales; family Pirellulaceae; genus Anatilimnocola. The sequence continues at coordinate 6,856 of JAYTUF010000771.1, read as the reverse complement.
AGGAGAGGGAGTAGGAGCGAGTTGCTGCGCAACTTCTTTTAGATCTCACCTTCGGCCGGAATCACATAAGGCTTGCGATCGGCGCGTGAGAGCCATTTGTTCGCAGCGTCGTTGCCGGGGAAGGTTTCGCTCTTGGGGTCCATTGTCAGGAGCGGGCCCATGGCCAGAGGTGTTTCATTGAGATCGACGCCGTTGTCCTTCAGGTGCAGCACCGTCCGTTCGAGCGTGTCCTTGAAGTTGTCGTTGGTCTTCACGTCTTCCAACTTCTTGGCGAGTGACGCCAGCGGGGTGGCTTCGCCCAGGCGATAGGAAATGTTGCCGGTATGGCAGAGGGCGCTCGACAGATGACCTTCTTCAATATCGGCGTTGAGCTCGCCATGCTTGCGCGAACGGACCGCGGCGAGGAAGTTCTCGAAATGGTTCTTATCGTCGCCGCCGGAGAACTCGGCAATCTTGTTGCCCGCCTTGTCGAAGGCCGCGCCGCCGTTGTAGCTGGGCAGCACGACATAGCCATCCGAGCCTTCAAAGATCACGCCGACTTTGGCCCCCTTCAGGTCGCCCGTCTTCAAGCCGCGAACTTCAAACGTCAGCGTCTTATCGCCGAACTCGTGCATGATGACTTGCGTGTTCGCCGTCTCACCCGCATCGACATAGCCCACGCGGCCGCCGTAGCTAATCACCTTGTCGCTCAGTTGCTTCACGCCCAAGCCCCAGCGGGCGATGTCCATCTGGTGAATCCCCTGGTTGCCGAGATCGCCGTTGCCCCATTCCCATTGCCAGTGCCAATCGTAATGGAACTTCGGCCGGGTCAGCGGCAGCATCTGCGTGGGGCCGCACCACAAGTCGTAATTGACGTTCTTGGGCACTTCGTAAGTCCCCTTCTCGCCGATCGAACCGCGCGGCTTATAGCACAAACCGCGAGCCAGCTTCACATCGCCGATCTTGCCGGACTGAATGAACTTGACGGCGTCGATCATGCCCGGGTTGCTGCGGCTTTGCGTGCCCGTCTGACAGATCTTGCCGTGCTTGCGAGCAACCTGCACCGCCCGGCGACCTTCGCTCACGTTATGACTGACCGGCTTTTCAACGTACACGTCTTTGCCGGCGAGCATCGCCCAAATCGCTTGAATCGAATGCAGGTGGTTCGGCGTGGCAATGCTGACGAAGTTGATTTCTTTATCGTCCAGCACGCGGCGGAGGTCCTCGACCACCTTCGGCACGAAACCGTTCTGTCGCTTGCCGATTTCAATGGCCCGCTTCTCGCCGATATCGCGATCGACATCGCAAATCTGCGTGATCCGCGTATCCTTCCGCCCGGCATACGCTCCAATGTGCGACCCGCCCCGGCCATTCACGCCGACGACGCACACATTCAGCCGTTCGTTCGGGCTGCTGCTTTGCTTCGGCTCATCCTGGGCGAACAACTGCCCGCTGGAATTGGCCGCGACAGCCGCCGCGGTGGCGAACATCGAATCTTCAAGAAACTGGCGACGATTACGCTTCGACAGATTGCGTTGGGACATGGCTGAAAACTCCGAAATAAATAACGAGTCGCCCAAGCAACTGGGCATGGGGAGGTTGGCAGACGAATCAGTTTAGCCCACCGGCCGCGGCGGGGAAAGCAAGCGGTTCGTTCAAAGAAAGCCGCCAGTTGCAAGACTCCTTCGCATTGCTCCAGCACATGCCCATTTGGTGAATAACTAGCCCGGTTTTTCAACGCGCACCCCTCGCGAAACCCGAGTGCGGCGCTCATCCGTGTTGAATAACCCCCGGAGTTTTTCAACACCAGCCCCCGAAAGAAGGGGCGTCACTTGCGTCGTGGCCCAACCTCGCGCGCGATAACACTTCCGCGATCCGTTTAGAACCGCAATCCAGTCGGTTGAAGTGATGCGACACTCACGACTTACAATGAACATGTTGATAACCTACGGCCAATCTCCAAAGCAACGTGATAATAGTTATTCCAGGTTATCTCAGCCTCTGCCTCCCCGATAACGATGCTCCGCCCAATCGCACCGCGCGATAACCACCATTGCGGAGTAGTCGCCAGCCGGAGGTGCAGCTCCATTTCTCAACCAAATTGCCAAATTACCACTGCGCACATCTTACGCACATAGTGACTCTTTGTCAAGCAATTCATACCGACAATGAGTTGCCGGACCCCCTTGTACTCATCCCGCTCCGCGTGCTCGCTTTTGGGGTGAACGAGAAGTGACCCGCAAGAAAGCCAAGTGCGCGGCGTTCGGTTTCAGCGTCGGCAAAGCGAATGACAATCATGCGTTCAGCATAGCCTGCCAAGCATACGATTGCGCCTACGGAATGTCAGGAACCGCTTACTTCATGCGTGCTCAGGGCGAAACAGTCTTTCTACTTCCTCCTTCCGCGGCGGGCGCGGTACAATTTTTCAATGCCTCAAACGTGGTTTGAATTAGCAAGTGATGCGCGGAAGGTGGCGAACCGGCTGGTAGGTGACCACCACCGAGCGTGCCTGAACCGCGCGTATTATGCCGCCTATTCGAAGGTGACTCACACCCTGGCTGGACTGCGGGAGTGACCTTCGCATTGAATCGCGAGGGACCAAATCATCCGGGGGAAACAGGCACGGGAGGGATTCGACGTTTGATCGAATCCAGCATGCCCGGCCTGGACCAGCCCAAGCGGGCGAAGTTATCGGAGTTGATCGGGCGGTTATACACTTTACGGATCGCTGCTGACTATCAGCCGTCGGTTGAAGTTGACGGTCGTGACGCGCGCGAGGCCGTCTCGATCATGACGACGGTGTTCGAATCGTTTTAGTGCCAAGGGTACCCGAGATGCCGACAACCACGGAAATCGCCAACATCGTTGACAAAGTCAATCGCCGTCTCATGGAAGGGGAGCAGGAAGGGGTCCATTTGAAAGTCGTCAGCGAGAAGCTCGATGACGACTGGCTATACATCGTCGTGGTGCCGTCCCGCCCAGGCGTGCGGGCCTCGGAATACGCCAACTTCATGTCGAAGATCGAACGTGAGCTGCGCGAGCAAGGAGACGACAACGTACTGCTGGTGCCGGCGCTGGAAGACTGAAGCGGGAGAGTTCCATTCCGCGACAGGCTGGTTGTCCTTTCGGGAAGCGATTACACGGCTGCGCTGCGAGTCCGCGTTCCTAATTCGGCAAGCCGATCAAGCGAAGGGGAGTGGTTCGGATGGCGTCCTTTACAACTCATTCAGACCAAAGCATTGGTGCTGCCGTCACCTTTCGCGGAATGCGGATCTTTCTGGATGGCTGAGCGCTTGCTACGCCGAAAAGTTGTACGAACTCGCTAGAAAATCCAAGGCACTCAGCTAGGGCGTGTAGGTTCAATCGTCCGAGCAGATCGACCGTAATTGGGCGTTTGGCATCCCAGAAGACGTAGGACTTGTAGAACGTCTTGGCTTGGTCACTCTCCAATAAGGAAAGCAATAATGTCGCGGCAGCTTCGGAAGGGCACGGGATAAAATTGGTTGTGTCATCGAATACGACTGGTTGGCCCTCCCAAGGGCCCACTTTCACGAATCGTAGAGACTTATACATCCCGGAAATCGCGATCTTCCACGGCGAGAAGGTGTAGTCGCCCACACCGAAGATGGAGAACACAGGCTTGCCGCGATATATCGAACTTCCCCGTTTGCCGAGCAGAGCGCCATGACGTTGAAGATAAGACCATGTTTTGGGCGCTCGCTCGGCGATGGCAGCGGTTTGTTCGCCGATGGAGCGTTGCGTGACAACCATCCGACGGTGGCATGGATCGATGCGCCCCCCGGCGATTTCGGAGGTCTTGAACATTGGCAGTAGATAATCAGGTTCAAGATCGAGCAATTCACCAAATCCGTTCGTGAGTTTGCGATCGGTGAACTCAAGCTCCATCACTTTCGAACAATCGTGCTTAATACCCGATCGCCACCGCAACAGTGAACTACCAGCGAGATGTTTTGTTGCACGATGAGCGTCGAGGTCCGCAACGAGACTGCCTGATTCCATTGCAATCGTTGCGGTGGGACGAATGGCGCGAGAGAGTTGGCCATACACTTGGGCACGATGGGAAGGCGCTGATTCTCCAAACTGAATTACAACCAGTGACGCATCAACAGCGGCATCGAAATGTTCCGCAGCGTCGATTCGATAGATTGAGGCCTCGTTTACTGGCACGCCAGTTGACCAACAATGCGCAAGGAGCTTTCTCGCGACGATGGTCTTTACGAGCATCGCTAGTGTCCCTCGCCGCGATTGAAACGCTTCCGCCAGGTTAACGAGCATCCATTCAGAGATGTCGAAATTGGCCTTCCCCGTGACGGCGTCGAGGCCGCGATGTCGCTGGAAATTTGATTTCTCTGGGACGTTCGATCCGCCGAGGCTGCTGACGTGCGCGCTGGTCACCCACGGGGGATTGCCGATAAGGAGAATTGGATCGGGCAGGTCTGCGAGGATTTTTCGCCAATCGGTTGAAAAGAAGTCGCGACACTCGGTGTGGATGCGCGCAGCGTCCTCACGCCGCGATGCGATCGTTCTGGTCGAATCGAGATACGTCGTGTTGATCTCGAATCCGGCAATTTTGCGGGCCGTTGGCCAGCAGTCAGCAGCGGCAAACAGAAACGCACCACTCCCGCACGTCGGTTCGATGATCGATGCTGGCATCACGCCAGTGTCTTGCAAAAGCGTACAAACACGATCGGCCAGGGCGCGAGGCGTCTGAAAGTCCCCGAACTCGGCTATGGTGCTGGTCTTACTGCGCGACATGGAGTGAATCCGACTAAAAACAGCGGACGCCTGGCGCGTTGGGGTTGTATTGATACCGCCATTGTAATGCAAAGGAGATGGCGATCTTACCGTTAAGGGGAGACGTTTTGAATGCCGCCCACTCGCGGTCCTTGGGAAGTTCGATCTGTCCCTTGGATGCCATCTCTTCTTCATGCGCATCAACCAAGGTATCGATGATGGTGAGCTCCCCGCGCTGCAGGCCCTTGCTTAGCGCTTTGTAACCGGCTGCCGATTTCTTCGCGTACACGATGGCTCGAAGTGTGCGCCTGCCGAGTATTTCATCAACAATATTGCGAAAATGCAAATCGCGCAAGAGACGCGCACTTTCACACAGTACCTGATCAGCCACTTCGCTACGCTCGTAATACATCGCAGCCGAGATCTGAATCGGCGTGCTCCTCTGCGATTTCAGAAATTCAATCCCGTTGTAAACGCAAGCAAGAATATCGTACTTCGCGCCGAGAACGCGTTCGTAGGGTGAGTCGAACGGCTCGCTTGATTGTGGTTGCTTGTCAGACGTGGCCTTGGTGTTCAGTGAAAGTTCCGGGATGTCGACGCCGGATGCTGCACTCCCTGTCAACGGGAGGCCGATCGTTCGCGATATCTCCGCCTTGAGAAGCTTTTCGATGCAGGTCCCAAGGGATTTTCCGTCGGTCTTTGACGGCAGCTTGTTATTTCGCAAGCTAATGAGCCACTCGTCCGTCGAAATGCGCGTGCCAGCAAGTTGCTCGTGCTTCTCTCCTCGCAGATAAAAGTTCACCTGTTCAACGAGTGCCGGAATGAGTTTGCGATCAAGTTCCATTCGCGGTCATGCTATCCGGCAGCCGAACGAACAACAATAGGCGCTGCTGCTATCGACCAATCGTCAATTGGTGAGATGTTTCCGCACTGGCGACAGATTTCTAAGTGACTGTAGCTTGCGCTACTTCCCCTTCCGCTCACGGTCCCTCTCCCTCTCCCTCTCCTCCTCTTCATCATCCACCCCCACCGCCCATTCTGGATAGGGAACTGTGCTGCCTTTCACCGACCGCCAGATGATGCGGTTGAGGGTGTCTTCGGGGGCGCGGTCTACTTCGCGGAAGTTGAGCGTCGCGGAGACGATTGCATCCTGACGCAGGATGGGGTCGCGGATGCTGGCGGGGTCGGGGTTCATTTGGTCGAGGGGGATTTTGGTGGGGACGGACTCGAAGGGCTGGAAGTTCGGCTTGTCGGTGAAGCAATCGAACATGGGGGTGGCGCTGGCGTCGAACTGGTTCATGGGTTTCATGCCCAGGATTTGTTCCATCGTGCGAAGCAGGCTGATGGTGTTGAACTGCGTGCTGATGACTTCGCCGCGGCGGGCATACGGGCTGAGGCAGTAGGCCGTGGTGCGATAGCCGCTGACGTGGTCCCAGCCGGCTTGCGGGTCGTCCTCGATGCCGAAGATGGCCATCTCTTTCCAGAACTTCGAATGGCTCAGAGCGTGGGCGATTCGTCCGAAGGCCAGATCGTTGTCGGCCACACACGCGGCCGGCGTGGGGCAGCCGCGGGACGTGCCGCTGCCGTGATCATTGGGCAGGCAAATGATGACCAGGTTGGGAAACTCCCCCTTGGCTTCGTAGCCCTTCAGTTCATCAATGATGAAATCGGCCCGGTATTGATCGGGGACGGACATTTCCCAGCCGACGTACTTCGTCGGTGAGAAGGGACGGATGCTTTCGATGGAAGGGGAACTCTCGAAGACGACCTCTTTCGATTCGCCCTTCCAAGTGCGATAGCAGGCCAGGAATGGTGGCCGACCCTTTTTGGCGGGATCGCTCCAGCGAACCTGCGGGCCCATGAACTCGCCGTAGTTGCGAATTGTCTTCGCGTGCAGCAGGGCGTTGTCCCAAATGAAGCCGGCGGGGGAATAGGCGATGGCGTCCGATTCGTCGGGACCCATGCCGTCGGGATAGCTCCGCGGGAAGCCGGCGAAACTCTTTTCCATGTAGTCGGTGCTGAAGGCGGTGGTGCTCCACTGATGGCCATCGGCGCTGAGAATGCCGGCGCAGTAGGTGTTGTCGAGCAGCATGAACTCGTTCACCATCTTGTGCTGATTGGG
>JAYTUF010000770.1:0-4081 GCA_043744755.1 Anatilimnocola sp. | reverse complement strand
TTTGGATTGGAGCTCATGCAGACGCGGCGACCGGCATCGACAGTTCGCGATCTGGCCCGTGGACCAGCCCGGCTGTGCGCCGCGCTCGACGTGAATCGAGAACTCGATGGCTGCGACTTGACCCGCGGCGAAGTGATTTGGATTTCACGCGATGAAGAGCATTCACTGACAGAAGATGACATCGGCATCTCGCAGCGGATCGGTGTGACCAGTGCCCACGATCTGCCGCTGCGGTTCTATTTGCGTGGCAACTCATTCGTCAGTGGACCACGGTCGCTGAATGTCTGAGCGGCTACAATGGTCCGGAGTCGGGAGACTTTGGCGGGATGAAATCTAGCTACCAGGAAAAATGTTTTCCGCCAAAGACTCCCGACCCCTGCGCCTCTCCCGCCTCTGCAATTCGTCATGGAGTTTCATCACATGCGTCTCGCTCTCTCCTTTCTCCTGTGTACTTCGCTTGGCGTGCAACTCGCTACCGGTCAGCAGCCCAAGCCGCTCACCGAACCAATCCTGTTTAACACCAAAGAGGCTGACGCCATCGTCTCGCAACTGCAGATCATGCCCAAGGACAACGCCTGGAACGCGGACGTCTCGAAATGGCCGTTGCATAAAAACAGCGACGCGATCGTCGCTTCCATCGGCGGCGACAAGCCGCTGCGCTATAACCCCGATATGGCCTATGTACTCGTGCCGCCGAATCAACCGCGGGTCGAGCTCAACGTCGTCGATCATCCCGACGAATCCGATAAGGGTCCCTTTCCGATTCCCGCGAACATTCCCATCGAAGGTTGGCCCGGTTGGTTCAAGCGGGATGACAAACTCAAAAATCTGTCGCTCGACGATGTGCAGCGCGACAAGCTTGGCCAGGGTGGCGACCGCCATGCGATTGTCGTCGATCCCGCCGCGATGATGGTCTATGAGTTTTATCAACTCAAGAAGACCGACAAAGGTTGGCAGGCCGCCTGCGAAGCCACATTCAGCCTGAAGAGCAACGACCTCCGGCCCGACGGTTGGACCAGCTCCGACGCGGCCGGCCTGCCGATCTTTCCCGCCATCATTCGCTACGACGAACTACAGGCTGGCATGGTCAACCACGCGATGCGTGTTACCGTTCGCAACTCCCGGCGGGCCTATGTCGCCCCGGCCACGCACTTCGCCAGCAGCAAAAAAGATGTCAACTTGCCGAGGATGGGCGAACGCCTGCGCCTGAAGGCCGACTATGACATCTCCAAATTCAGCCCGCCCGTGCAAGCCATTCTCAAGGGGCTGAAGAAGCACGGCATGCTCGTCGCCGACAACGGCATTGAGTGGGCCCTCAGTTGCGCCCCCGATGAACGCATCCCCGTGCTGCACGATGAACTGCGGCGGATCAAGGGAAGTGCGTTCGAAGTGGTCGAAGCGCCAGGGAAGTAGGGCGCAGGTATAATCAGGGCAGTTGGGTTACTGAATCGGGAGACAATGGCATGACCACTTTAATACTCGATGAATATGTGGAAGAAAAAATACTCGCCGAACGGCGGGCGAGCGGGCTGGATCGCTTCGATGAAGTTTGGGATGGAGTGTATGTCATGGCGCCGCTCGCGAATAATGAACATCAAAGCGTCGTTTCGGAGTTGACCGCCGTTCTGATGGCCGTTTGCGGCTGGGAGCTGGGAGCTAAAGTTTTTGCCGGTTGCAACGTTAGCGACCGAGAATTCGACTGGAAGTCAAATTATCGTTGCCCCGATAACGCGGTTTATTGCAAGGAGAACCCAGCTCGTAATTTGCGCACGCACTGGCTCGGCGGACCCGACTTCGCGATTGAGGTGACGAGTGATAAAGATCGAAGCTGGGAAAAGCTCGCTTTCTATGCCAGTATCCAAACCCGCGAACTACTCGTCATCGACCGCAACCCCTGGAAGCTAAGCTTGCTGCGTTTGGATGGCTTGCAAATGACGCTCGTCGGTACTTCGACTGTCGATGACAGCGCGGCAGTGACCTCCCAGGTCATCCCCTTATCTTTCCGCCTCGTGCCGCGATCGAATCTCCTGCCCGGGATCGAAGTGAAGCACACCGTTGATGGCCGCACCTGGCTGGTAAATCCGGACTAAAATCGCTACTTCCCCTTCCCGCGCCATTCCAACCCCGGCTGATCAACCCGGAACTGCACCAGCCGGCGGTGCTCGACTTCGGTGACATACACAGTCCGCCCATCGGGTCCGCCGAAGCACAGGTTGCTCGGCTGCTTTCCCAGCACATCAACCTCCTGCAGCACTTCTCCCTGAGGCGATAGTTTCACCACCGTCCCTTTGCCGTAGCGGGTGATATACAGATTGCCGGCCACATCGCAGCGCATGCCATCGAAGCCGTGATCGTCGAACTGCTTCAGCAGCTTTCGCTCGCCGAGCGTCCCGTCGGCGTTGATCGGAAAAGCCCACACGCCCCGCTGCACGCTTTCATTCACATACAGCGTCTTACCATCGGGACTGACGTCGATCCCATTCGTCGTCCCCAGGTTCTTCGCCAGCCGGGTGACTTCCCCCTTCGTCGAAATCCGCCACAGTTGCCCACTGTTCTTGTCCCACGCCGGATCGCTGGCGAAGAGCGTCCCGTCCGCGGCCAGCGCCAGATCATTGGGCTGATTCATCTCCGCGTGGTGAGCAAACACCGAGATCTTCTTCGTCGCGGGATCAATCCGCAGCACGTTGTGGCCAACATAGTCGGCCACATACATTTGCCCCGCCGCGTCGAAGCGAATCCCATTGCCCACGCTCTTCCCTTCCAGCCGCACAAACACCTCGCCGTTTCCCTTTCCCGGGCCATCCGGGGTCACCCGGCCAATCGTCCCTTGTTCCGCAAAATTCACCGCGAAGACGTTCCCCCGCGCATCACAGGCGGGCCCTTCAATGCCCGCGGTGAATTCGTTGGGTTTGGTCAGCGGCGTGGCTTTGAAAAGTTGTTCAGTCGCAGGGTCCGCAGCTAATAACGTCAACAGAATAAGCCAAGGCATGACGGGATTTCCTCGATCTGGAGGCAAGGTTCGAGCGCAGGTTTACGTGCTGCGCTAACAGAGTTTGTCGATCTTAACGAGCTGATGCGCCAAGATCGACTGGCTGTCGTTGCTACTTGGCAATCGGCTTCGCGGTACCAACTGTTGAGTCCGCGACCCCATTTCTCAACACCACCCATCGCCGCCCCCGGGAATGACACTGGGTGCGCGTTGAACAATCAATCGTTTACTCAACACCCCTGCCCAGATGAGGGGGGCGATCAAGCGACAAGTGCGGCCTGTCCACAGGTGTTCAATTCGGGCTGACGGGCAATGCCGCCGCCGCGGCTTGATCCGCGGGTGAAAGCCGTTGAACCGGCAGCGTGACGACCGCGCCGTCCTCACGTTGGATGCGAATCATGAACTGCGTCTTAGCCAGCGGCGGCCCGCTGACAACCTCGTTGCCCACGGAGTCTTTCCAAAGCCGCGACTCGCCAATCGACGGACGCGCGCCAGGCGTGACCTTAAGCAAGTTGGCCGCAGCGGGGGACCGCTAATGGGGTCAGGAGCAAAACCTGACCTCTTTTCGCTTTCGCCACGCGGCGAAATAGTCCCCACGTTTTTGGGCACGCGCCCCCAGCCAAACCCGAGTGCGACGCTCGCCCGTGGCGAAAAACCCGCCAGGTTTCTCGCCACCTCCCCACGGTTGTGGGGCATGGGCAGATCGAAATGAAGCCTGACCCATTTTCCCTTTCCGCCAATTCCTGCCAACACAAATTGCCAAAGATAACTGCACACATCTTACGCATTTCGTGATTAGTTGTAAAGCCGTTTTTTATACATGAACAGCGACAGAGTTGGGATGAAAGTTCAGCAAGGGCCTCTCCCCTGCCGCCGCAGTCGGGGGCAGCGTCCTGGCCGATGCGACCTTTCATCGCTGTCAGGCCTGAGCCGCCGGCTTTATGCCGGCGGTTCAAGAGACCAAATGTCGCTGGCCCTGACGTTACTCGATGATCGGACTACTACGATTCGATCCAGCGAAACTTGTCAGGCGCCAGACGTCGCTTTCGCTGGCAGGCAGGCGGACTTTGCCTGACAAATACTGGTAGTCGG
>JAYTUF010000769.1:0-4081 GCA_043744755.1 Anatilimnocola sp. | reverse complement strand
GTCGCTTGCGACGCGTTCGACCCACGGCGATCATCTCGCTTCGCCGAGATGACCGCCGCGAGCGGTTTCGTGTTAGTTGCCAAGGGAACGCTGGTATTCGCTTCTTGCCACGACGCTGTGTATGCCCAAATTAATTCGGGCCGACGAGCACAAACGTGCCCCAGTAATAGGGGCTTTGCCATTTGGATTGCTTGCGAACGGCCTGCTTGGCCTTGTGCAGGGCGAGAGCATAATCGAGCTCTCCGCTTTGCTGGCCGGCGGCGATGTTGAGGGCGAAGTAATAGACCAGCGTGGCGGCGGCTTTGTCATCCACTACCCAGTTGCTCGCCATCACCCGCCGTGACCCGGCGACAAGGAAGCCGCGAGTCAAGGCCCACACACCTTCGCCCTGCTGCTGCGGGCCGTAATTGGTCTGGCAGGCACTCAGCATCGTCAGCTCGTTGCCGCGCAGATCGAGTTCGCAAACTTCGGCGAGCGTCAAAAATCCATCGTTGGACGAGAGGCTGCCGCGCGGTCCGGGAGTCAGGGCCAAGGCGCCAAAGAAGTTGCCATACGCCTGGTCAGTCAAGCCATGACAGGCCAGATGAACAATGGCGCGGCCCTCGATTTTCGACCGCAAGGCCGCTTCGGTTGCCTGGGATTCAAGCAGTTGCACGGCTGACCAGCCGGCGGGCTTTAAGGCCTGTTGGACCCAATGCGATTCCGACGCCGTGTAGGGGAGCCGAACTAGTTTGCCTCCCAAAGCGCCGTAACGGGTCCGCATCCCGGCGGTGCGCGCCTGGGATGGGTCGTTCGCGACCTCACCATAAATCGGGTCGCCGATGGTGAGAATCGTCTGCTCCGATTTGGCCTTGGGATCGACCGCACTTCGGGCAGCCAGGGTGTGCAACAGCGTCAGGGAGGGTGCATAGGTGATGGGCGGGCCAACGTCGAGCAGGAACGTTGGTTCCTCGCCGGCTTCCACGATCAACGTTTCAAAGGGCAACAGCCCCAGCGCTCCATCGGGAACGATCACCAGGTTCTTGTACTCGTCCTTAACCAGCGCGGCACGAATCTCGGCCGGAACCAGGACTTCCCAGAGCACGGCCAGACGAGCTTCTGCCTGTTTGTTCGTGTCGGGATTAGCCAGGTGCGGCAAAACGCCTCCTTTGCCCTGCAGCACCTGCTCTAATATCTCGCCATTGAGAGGGCCGGCTGCGATGCCCAAGACCTTGGCTTGCTCCGCCGTTGCTTCCAATACTTGAACAAGCTGGTCGCGCTGCTGCGGGCCGCGGGCAACGACCACAGCCCGGTCATCGTCGAGCATGTAATAAAGCAAGCACGATTTGCGTTGCCCTAGCCAGGCATCGATTTCCGTTAGCGACACCGGCTGAAAGTCCTTGGCCAGCGTCTTGCGATACAAGGGGCTGGCATTGCGAATGGCCGTGTGAGCATCGACCAACTGCCCGCGGGCTGCCATCAGCTTGTTCCCCAACTCCTCATGCCGCGACTGGCGCTCTTTGAGTGAAAGACCGGCATCGTTGGCAGTTGCTTCTAATTGCTTTTCCAACTGAGGCACTTGGGCTTCGGCTTGATTCATGGCTAGCCGCAACGCCTGGGCCTGAGCGGTAGGCAGACCTGCTAACAGGTCGGCATGGGCGGTCTGCATCTGATCGAACAGGGAGCGGGCTCGACCTTGTTCAGCGATTGCCAAAGCCGCCGGCAAATCACCTTTCTCCAAGAGGGCCCGGAACAGCAGCAGGTACTTATCCCGCAGCGAAGTGCTGAAAGACCCCGCTCGCTGCTGGTCGCTGCCGGATAGCCGGGAGCGAATATCTTCGGCCAGCTTGACCGACTCACGCAGATCGGCAATCGCCAAATCGAGCTTCTGCCGCTCAAAGTAAATCCGCCCGCGAACAAAATGAGCGGAGCAACGTTCCGAGGTCATGTTCTCCATGGTTTTCAGAGTCGTCAACAATTGTGAGATTAGCTCCTCGGCCTCCGCATAACGGCCTAAACCTATGCAAATCTCGGCCAAGCTGGACTGAACTGAAGCAGTGGAGCGTACGCTTGGATTGGGTTGCCGCGCGAGGAATTCCTCCTTGCGGAGAAACAACGGTTCTGCCTCCGCGAACTTATTTTGAGCGACAAAAATCTCTCCCAGTAAGCCGTCTGATGTAACCGTGTATTCCTCCTTGGGCCCAAACTCTTTGAGGTATAGTTGCTTCAACTGCTGCTGGTACATCTTGGCTTCGTCCCAGCGCCTGGAGTCTTTACAAACCCTGATTAGATTGATAAGAGTGGAACACAGGGTGACACCGCCGGACGCTTCTCCAAAAATCTTTACTGCGTGCCGCAGGTAATCGTAGGCGTCGTCCAGGCGGGCATGTTGATAGTAAAGATAACCCAGGTTCTGGTATGACCGAGCAACGTCGTAGGACTTAGGACCGAGCGCTCGGTAACGAATCGCCAGAGCGCGCTGAAACAAGGGCTCGGCATCTTGAAACCTGCCGGTGTCGTCGAGAACGATCGCCAGATCTTCCAGAATTTGGGCATACTCAATGGAATCCGTTCCCCACCTCCGCTCCGTTAATGCGAGAACTTGCCGGAGTTCGGCTTCCGCTTCAGCAAAACGCCGCTGATGTCGGTGAACTTGGCCCAGGATCTGCAATGCGGGCGCCAATGCCTTGGCGTCGTCATGCCGCTTGGCGAGTTCCACTCCGCGTAGCGCGATTCGCTCCGCTTCGTCAAAACGTCCAGTCTCCTGGTACAGACCGGCCAGCAAGCTAAGCGCCGCTGTCGTCATGAAAACATTATCGCCCTGCTCTAAATCCCGGATGACGCCCTTCAGCAATTGCTCCGCCTCGCGGTAACGGTGCTGCTCGCTCAACGGCTTGAGTTGCTTCAGCCGGTCAATCGACTGCTGTATGCGCACATCCGGCTCTTGGCCGGCACATGGCCATGCGAGCCATAACAGGCAGAACGCCGTCGCGCATAGCCGCAGAATTCTTTGAGCACTTGACATGACTTCACCTGTTGAGTGTCGTACCGAGGAAGCGGAGTGCCTGACCAACCAACCAGTCGAGTTGAATGTACCTTCAATACACTCGACACGATCGATTGTGACAGCCGCGAATCTCGGTATTAATACAATTACAAAAGCGAGGCTGCCTAAAATCGTGCGCCAGCAGCACGTTACTCAGGAAATTCCGCCGCGGCAAGCTCGCCGTCCAGGCAAGCCCGCAGGCGGCGCCTGGCGGCTGATAAGACAACCGTAATTCTAAGGTGTGTCGAACCATTAGTGCCCAAATCAGACCTGACCGAGCTTGTCTCGAGCATTGTTTACATCAGACCTCGGCATTACTTCTTCTTGTTCAGCTTGAGCTCTGCCCACACCGCTTTCGCGCAGCCGCGGTCCAGCCGGACGATCTGCTCCCGCCGCAGGTCGAGCGTCTTGAGTTCGCCGGCGGTGTTCCTGGCATAGACGAAGGGGAGGCAAACCGCGAAGACCTTGAGCGGTGTGCCGGCATTGCTGGGAATCATTCTCAGGCGAACCAGCTCGTGCGGCGGCAGCGACGCGTTGCAGCCGTCCCATAAGTACGACGGTACTTCGAAGAGCGTGGTGAGGAGCGATACGAAGTCCCCGCACGCGACGTCCTCGCCCGCGACCGTGGCGGCGACCGTTGTTTCTCGGTTTGTTTCCGTTGCGGCTTTCATAGTCAGAGGACGTGATCTGCCGCTGCCAGGTTCGCACTGGACTCGTAAAAGATGCCAACGAGGTTGCAGATCGGCCAGACCATAGGCGCCATGTCGCGCACAGCAGCGCAGATGTCGAAAGAAACGTCGCCGTGGCGGCGATCAGTGACGGGCGCGGTTTAGAAACGGCTGCAATTTGCCTTGTAGCACCGCATTTCCGCGGGCTGCCGGTTTCTAACCTCGCTGGCACGTCAATTGCTTTTCTTAAAGCGACGATCAGCAGACAAGTGCTTCACCAGAATCTGGCGAGGGCACTGTCCGGTGCGGATGTGGCTTCGGCCCCAGCGGCCGGACAGTGCTCTTTTTTTGGTGGCGGCGCGGAACCGGGGTCGGGAGTCTTTGGCGA
>JAYTUF010000768.1:0-4089 GCA_043744755.1 Anatilimnocola sp. | reverse complement strand
TAGTATAAGCGATCGGGACTGAGGAGGCTAATTCTTGCGGAATTTTCCGATTAGAGCGACTGGCAAGTTGGAGACTTGCCCCACGGGCTTATTTGCCGGACACGGGCATTTCGTCGGAAATGGGGCGGAGTTCGTAGTTGTCAACGGCGGCGATTTCTTTTGTCGGATCGAACTCGGCGTCGGGGACAATCCAGATTTCGCCGTGCAAGTCGTTCTGTTCGGCCCGCACGCTGTGATGCCGGACGAGTTCCAGCACGGCCAGGAACACGCCAATCATCGCCGATTTGTGCATGCCGGGGGCGAACATCTCGCTGAAGGCCGCCCGCTGCTGGGTCGTTAGCCTTTCATGAATCCGCTGCATGTAAACCTGGATCGGCGTTTCGTCATAGACAATGGTCGCTGGCTTGACGACCTTGTTCTCGCGCAGAATCCGCCCCATCGCGCTGACCAGGTCCCACAATTCCACTTCATGGATGGGCTGATCCGCGGGTGCGATCTCCCGCTGCGGTAGATCGCTGGCGAGCCGCGAAACGTGCCGCTGCCAATCGCGACCCCGCTCGTCCAACATGCTGGCCGCGTCTTTGAACTGCTTGTATTCGAGCAGCCGTTGCACCAGATTCTCGCGCGGGTCGTCGAAGATTTCGACCTCTTCGCCGCCATGAGGCAACACCAGCCGGGACTTGATTTCGATCAGCGTACTCGCCAGATCCAAAAAATCGGCCACGCTGTTCACATCGAGTTGCTCGAGCACTTCCAGGTATTGAAGATACTGTTCGGTAACCGCCGCAATCGGCAGGTCCGTCAAATCCACTTCCTGCTTCCGCACCAAGTACAGGAGCAAGTCGAGCGGACCGCGGAACGTGCTGAGATCGACGCGGAAGTCCATGGGCGGGACCGGGGGACAGGAGTCAAGAGGTCGGGAGGTCAGCGGTCATCTTAGGCGACGGAGGCGGGCGCGACGAGATGAAATGGCTGGTGACGTAAATCGGCGGGGCGGGTCTCTCTAATCGGTCAAAGTGTCCATTAATGGCAGGCCGTGGGAACGCAGAATATGCGTGGCACCCGGGAAACACGCGTGGTAATCGTCGAAACCAAGTCGCATTAATGGACACCCCCATTTAGGGTGAGTTGTCAGTTTACGTCGTTTCTGCGGATCCATTTCGCAGAGCCAGTTCGACTTCGGCGACCAGTGCAGGCGAAACATCGGCCGGCGAACCGAGCAGAATCGCCGGTAGCACTTCTTGGATGGATGACCCTTGCACGCGAGCAATTGCGGCGGCGGCGATCACCGGCGAGCGGCTCAGTCCCGCGGAACAAAAGACCAGCGTCCGGACCTTTGCTCTTAACAAATCGGCGAGCGTGTTGATCGCAGCATGCAACAGCCAGGGCGGATTGCCACTGCCGTCGAGGAGCGGGAACCGGCAATAGACAAGCTCACGCGTGACAGCCAGCGGTGGCTCGTTTAGGGCCAGATCGATGACCGCTGCAATCTCAGCCGCATGAATGACCCGCGGGTCGCGAACTTCATAGGCATTGCTTAACAAGAGCGGATAGCCAGCAATTGGTCGCATAGGATAAAGGTCCTGGCGATTAGAAGACTTCGCAGCCTGACTTGTTTCCATGATACGCCGGCAATACCGACGCGGCGTTCAATCCAGCCCATGCAGCCAAGATGCTCCTCGCTCCGTTAACATAAGCCAGATCGGCCTACAAAACAATTCGCACCGAATTATTAACGGTTTGACGTCCAGAATGGCCGAAAATTCGGTCTGGTATCGATACTAGCGGCTATGTGTACCGAATCCAGCCCACTATTACCTAGCAGTTCTACGGAGATCGCGGAAAAAGCAATAACGGCCAAATACCATTGCGCTACGTCATTTGCACAATCAACTTCCTTTACAATGATGCCGTCTACGGAATCTGAAAACCAAGTAGCAACTCTTCCTCTGATCTCAGTGGCAACTGGAACATCGCATTCTAGAGGGTTTAGGCCGAAATCAGACATCCTATCAAGCAATTCCTCGACAGTCTTGATTTTCGGGCGGCGACGGAATTTGATCAACAAATATTTGCGATTATCAAGTCCGTCGATGTTTTCAATTGTTGATGCAACCGTGGGCCGCCTGAAGTTTCGCCCCAGACCAAAACTTACCGCCAATTTGGGAAGCCGATATGGAGACATAACTGACGCGTCATTTCGCATTCGCAATCCCGCCTCATTGCCGATCTCTGTTCCTCCGATTGGCGATGGATACGAATCAGGAAGTAGCACATTGGATAAACCTCGTACAGCCATATCAATGCCGCGTCCCGTTAACTCAATAATACCCCCCATAGCGCACGATGGCCAACTTTTGACATAATATGGCGTCGCAGACGCAATATCGCGGGCACCTAAGTCGATTTCTAGGTAATCGGGCACTACGAAGAAATAGCTGAGGCGACTTGCGAGTAACATTATGCGATTCCAGTTAACGGTCGGGCGCTTCCTTCACCATGTAGATCGAAGCGCCTTTGGCATGAGCCTGGGCCGCCGTGCCGTTGACGCCGCGATCGACGGCGCGGATAACGTCGCCGCCGCCGACCAATTCCAGTTGCTCCGCATCGATCTGAATGATGGAACCGATATCGGCATGTCGCCAGCGGGACCAGACGCGCTGATCGACGCTCCGGTCCGGCACCACATTGGGCCCCGCGACCCCCAGGTCACGGTCCAGCACGCCGACCAAATCGGCTGGGCCAAAGCGTGTCGTTGGCCCGGTAACGGTGGGCGGCTTGCGGTTGGGTCCCGGTCCGTCTGGAATGGGCTGGTCGCCTGACTGCGACCAGATGTAGCCGCCGACGAGGCTGATTCCCACGAGAATCACGGCTCCCGCGATCAGCGCCGTTGTGGAGACGGCCGTCATCGCCGCGAGCAAGGCCCGCGCGGCAGCCGAGAGCGCAGCCGTGTATGCGCCGGGATTCTTTTCGATTTCGACCAAGGCTTGCCGGGCCGCCGCGTTCCCTTGCCGAGCCATCGTCCCCAGCAATTGCACCGACTCGGTGGCATAGCCGGCCCCCGCTTGGACCAAACGTTGCAACAGCGGCACGACGTCGTTGGGTCGCGTCTTCGCTAGTGCGTCCAGGGCGCGAAAGGCAACATCCGCATTGCGGCCGCCCAGCTTGGTGACGGTCATCAATTGATCGCGGGCCGCGGGAAACTGCTCGGCGAACTGCGACAGAATTTCAACCGCCCGATGGTCCGCCGCCGCCTTTTGACCCAATTGCGTCCAAGCCTGCGCCACCCGTCCGGGAATCTCACCGGGCGGAAATCCAATCTGCTGCATCAGCTCCGGCAGCGGTTTGGTGCTGCCATGCAACTGCACCAATTCAATGAACTGATTCACTTGGCTCGTGGTCCACGGCAGAAGCTCGCCAGCCATCAGATGATGCCTCCGTTAATCGTCAGGAGATTTTAAGCCCGATTTATACCTCGAGCGATGTCGGGCAGGCCCCCGATTGCGGGAACGCGGTCGTAACTCGCGTTCATCATGCCGGCAAAATCGCGTTAGATCAATCGTTCGCCGCTCCGTAACGCCCAATCGGCAGGCGGGAGCGAGCTAGTTCTCGAACTGCTCGACTAACTCCTGATTCCCCTGCAACAGGCGCGATGCTCAGGTCGATTCAGTTACGACGGATTAGCAGAATTCTTACTGGCCCGGGAACCTGCAATACGCTTGCTCAGCTCAGATGCTTCGCCTCGAATCTCTTTTGGCACATAATACCGGACTCGATCCTCTGGCAGCGTAATCACCGCCGCGAGCCGTGGCAGATATTGGCCGATCCCGATCGGCGTCCCGTCGACCATCACCCGGATCGTGTTCACGGCCGACTGATTTTCGGCCTCCTTCTCTTCTCGGTAAGGCTGGCGATACTTGCCCTTCACTTTGTCGGCAAGACAATACATCGCAGGCTCCTCGTAGCCCTTGTTCTCTAGCAATCGGTGCAGTTCCGGCTCCCAATCCCCAAAGTCATCCTTCTTCAATGGGTTGGGTTGCGGAGGCGGTTCGACCATCGCAAAACCGTCACGCTCTAGGAACCGCCGCG
>JAYTUF010000767.1:0-4091 GCA_043744755.1 Anatilimnocola sp. | reverse complement strand
TGGTCGCGAACTCGCCCGCCAGACTGCGGGGACGGTTGCTCTTTAGCCATACTCCCACGCTCGCGCGAACATAGCTACTACAACTCAAATTCTGGCTTGTGACAATGCACTGCTCGGGAGACTTCGATCGGCAACTTCGCCCCCCTTACTTCGCCAACCACTGCACCGCGTCGATGACGACGTAGCCGTTGGAGTTCGCGTTGGAAATTACCACGGCGGCGGGCTTGGCGGCGTCGAATTCGAATTGGCCCAGGGAGTGGAAGCGGTCGTCGCTGGGCGGGGTCTGGCGCTGATCGACTTGAATCGTCTTCGTGCCGTCCGCGAAATGGACTTCGACGCTGACCTTCGATGAGCGATTGGCGTTGGGCGGGTAGGACAGCAGGACTTCGTAGCGGCCTGATTTGGGGAGCTTGGTCTCGAAGCGGGCCGTCGCTTGGCCATCGTTGGCTTTGTCATCGTGGCGGTAGCCGTTGCCGATGTAGCTGGGGGCCGCGGAACTGTTTTTCCATTCGCCCGTGAGTTGGGCATCGTTATCATCTACGACCACGCCAGAGAGTTTCTTCGGGTCCACGAAGACTTTCGCGGCCTTGTTGCCGCCTGATGGTGCAGCGCTTGCATGTTCCAGCACCTGGCCATCCTTCAGCAGTTGCTCGCGAAGTTTGGCGTACGGAACATCCTGCACCGGTCCTTTATCGTCAATCGCCATCGAGGCAGCGGTGGCAGCGCTTTGGCCCAAGATCATGAAGACCGGCTCCATTCGAATGCTGCCGAAGGCGATGTGGGAACTGCTGACGCAGATGGTCACGAGCAGGTTTTCGCACTGCGTCTTTTTGGGCACGAGCGAGCCGTAGGCGATGGCGTAGGGCGTGATCCCGACGCCGATGTCCCCTTCATTCTGGACGAAGCCCTCGGGGGTGATGTATCGCTGCACGTTGTGCGAATCGATGGTGTAGCTCCCCATGCCGACGGAATCCGGCGTCGGCTTTTTCTTGGTCAGTTCGTTTTCGGTCATCACGAACTGGCCGATCATCCGCCGGGCCTCGCGCACATAGATTTGGTGTGGCCAATTGCCGTTGTCCTTGAATTCATCCTTGGGCAGGCCCAGTTTGCGCATCCGCTCCTGGACGTCTTTGGGCACGCGCGGATCGTTGGCGATGAAGTACAACCAGCCCTGCTGATAAGAGCGATGTTCGGCAAGAATCTCCCGGCGGCGGTCGTAGCTCGCTTCGGGATAGTCGTAGTTCAGGCCAATGTTGTCGGTGCTGAACGGTCCATGATTGTTCGTATCGGTCTTGCGATTGGGAACGGGATCGAACTTGTCGAACGTCTCCCCCCAGCCCGCTTCATAGATGCGGACGAGCAACTCGTATTGTTTGGGGTCGTAACCCTCTGGCTTGGGAAACGGAACGCGGTTATCCGGATGATCGGTCACGCAATACCGATAGCAATAGGCCTGCACCCGCTTGTCGCCCGAGCCATATTCGCCCGGCGGCGCGGTGCTGACGCGGGGCAGCACACCTGATTTTGGATCGCCGGGGATTACATAAGGGCTGATCTTTTCCTTCACAGCGCCAAAGTGATGGCGATGATGCAGCACGCCCACCTGCACGCCGTTCCACTTCTCCCCATAGACAGCATTGGCTTCGCGACCAACGTGGTAATCCACGCCAGCCGCGGCTAACAAATCGCCTTCATAGGTCGCATCGATAAACATCTTCCCCGTATAGGTCTTGCCGGAGAGCATCGTGATGCTGGTGATCCGCGCGCCGGATTTCTTCACTCCCTGGGCGCGGTCCAGCCACTCGTCGCGGTCCACGGGAATCTCAAACTCCTTGACGTAACTTTCAAATACCCGTTCGGCGATGCTCGGCTCAAAAATCCACATCGTACGATTCTCGCCATCAATGGCCGGAGTTCCTTGGCCTTTGTTGCCGTATTCGGTGTCTTTCTGCCATTTCCAAGACTCGGGCCTTTGATATTCCTTCCAAACGCGGTGATAAAAATCGCGCGCGAGTCCGCCGATGACACCCTTGTTGCCGGTATCGGTAAATCCGAGACCACCGCTCGATAACCCGCCCAGATGCTTGTCCGGCCCGACGATGATGACCGACTTCCCCAGCTTCTTCGCCTGCACGGCCGCAATGACGCCCGGGGAGGTCCCGCCATAAATCACGAGGTCATAATCGGCCGCCTGCAATGCGGACAGCGAGACGAACCAAACGAAAACGGTGCGGAGAATGAGGTTGTGTTTCATTGCCGAATTTTAGCGAACCGCGGTGAGCGATCCTACACCCTGCTTCAGTCCAGCTGAGTCTTTGGCGGACTGATTACGCCAAACCGGACAGGTACACGAATAAACACCGCCGGTGTTCGTGATGATGTAGGGCTTGGTGCCCGAGCCCTGGATTTCGGCGGACTGGCGGTCGGATAGTTCTGGCATGAATTGACTCCGTGGGGAGCGGTTACCAATAGCAATGGCTACTGAGGTTTGTTCAAATTGCGGCCGCGGCGTAATGACTGCGAGCCAAACTTCGCCATGATCTGATCAGCCACTTGATCAAGCTGCTGCTGTCGCTCGCGATTACTCTCTCCAAACAGATCTGGCTGCCGAGCTGCCGTGGCTGGAATGATGCCATGCACACCGAAGCCGAGCAAGCGGATCGGTGGATGTCGCGCGGCCACTTTTTGCTGGAAGAGTTCGCGGGCGGCAAGCCACAATTCGCTGGTGATGTTCGTTGCTTCTCGCAGTGTGAAAGAACGGGTAATCGTTTGGAAATCGGCAAAGCGGACTTTGATTTCGATCGTTCTCCCTTTCAAGTCATCGCCTCGCAACCGACGAGCTACCTGATCCACGAGTTCCCCCAGCCAATCCTGCAGCGCTTCGTCGTCCCGGATGTCCTCGGCGAAAGTCGTCTCGTGCGAAATCGACTTGGCGTCGCGGTCCGGAACAACCGGGCGATCATCAATTCCATGAGCTAGCCGCCAATAATGCTCGCCGGAATTGCCGATGAGATCGGTTAGCTCTTTGGCGGTAAGCTTTCGCAACTGGCCAACCGTTTGCAGGCCGATGCGACTAAACGATTCGGCCGTGACCTTACCGACACCCCATAGGCGGCTCACGGGTAGCGGATCGAGAAACGACTGGACTTGCCCTGGTTCAACGACAATCAAGGCGTCGGGCTTCTTCAGGTCGCTGGCGATCTTGGCCACAAACTTATTGGGGGCGATGCCGATCGAAGCGACTAACCGCAGTTCGTCGCGAATCTGCGTCTTGATCAGCTTGCCAATTGCAACGGCGGAACCAAACAGAGACAGGCTGCCTCGTACATCCAGAAACGCTTCATCGAGAGACAGCGGCTCGATGAGTGGTGTGAAGCGTCCGAAGATCTCGCGTATCTGGCGTGAGACAGCGGCGTAAAAGTCGATACGCGGCTTAATAACGACTGCTTGGGGACAAAGTCGCTTCGCGCGCCCAGCCGCCATCGCGCTGTGGACACCATACTTGCGAGCTTCGTAATTGGCTGCCGCCACCACTCCGCGGCCTTCCGCGGAGCCGCCGACAATCACGGGCTGGCCAACCAGGCTGGGATCTTCACGTTCTTCGACGGACGCGTAGAAAGCGTCCATGTCAACATGAATGATCACGGGATCTCTCGGCCGCAGGGGAGGTCTTACGAAGGAATCACGGCATTCTACTCAACCTCGGTTCCCGTTTGCTCTAACCACTAATCTTTAACCTCTTCTTCCGCTACTACATGGGCCCGAAGCGTTCGTCGGTGCCCATTCCGGGGGCGTTGAAATCTGGGGGGGCGATGCCTGGCGGGTTGTCGGTGACGTCGGGGGTTTCCCAGCAGAAGTCGTCGTCGCCGGTGCCGCCGAACAGGTCGTCGTTGACGAGGTCGTGGGTGATGGCACCGATGCCGGCGCGGTTGCTGCCGCTGTTGCCCCATTGAATAAGCAAGGCCCGCAGGGCCGCATCGTTGTCGGCGGGATTAGTGTACGTCGCCGCGTTAAACGTCGTGGTGTTGGCCAGCGAAGTGAACGAGCTGTTCTCGTTGGCCACGCTGCCACTGACCAACAGGTCGTTGCCG
>JAYTUF010000766.1:0-4092 GCA_043744755.1 Anatilimnocola sp. | reverse complement strand
CAGAGCGTGAAGCGGCTTGGAAGCTGGCCGCGGACGATGCCAGCAAGGCCAAGACCGCGCTGGGGACGGCGTCGAATTATTTGGATGCCATGAAGAAGAAGATCGGCCACGAATATGACAAAGTGGGGACCGATGCCGATCAGGATGCCAACTCGGTGATTGGGGCGATGAACGCCGACATCAAGCTCGCCGCAGCGGATTTGCAGCAGCAAACCTATCGTGCCACACTGCTGAAACTGGTTGAGGAAAACGGCGTTGTGAAAAACCGCATCGCCGCCGCCGATGCGGAAATCGCCGCCTTGAACAAGCGCAACCAGGATCTCGAAAGCCAATATAACCAGAAAGTCATCGCCTCGACGGATGCCAAGACGAAGGTCGAAACCAGCTTGGCTGCCGTAACCAACGAATCAACCGAAGCACGCACTCAGAAGGACAAGGAAATCGAAGAACAGCGCACCGCCCTGAAGACTTCCCAGGACGAATACGCGAAGCTGGAGGACGAATTCAAGAAGGACAAGGAAATCAATGAAAAACGCATTAAGAACCTGCAGGATTCAATCCGCCTTTACAAGGAAGAACTCGCTCATTTGCACAACTATGGGTTCGAGAAGCCGCTGGGGAAAATCGTCCAAGTTGACACTGATTCCAACACCGTGACGATCAATCTGGGCAAGGCGGATCGTCTGAGCAAGCGGACCACCCTGAGCGTTTACACCAAGGCCAACAGTGGCGTGGCGCGCGGGTCTGAAGACATCAAGGGGTCGATTGAAATCATCGAGATCCTGGGGGCGCACCTGGCCCAGGGGAAAATCACGGGCGAAACCATGCCCGGCGATCCCATCTCTCCGGGCGACCCGATCTATACCCCCGCCTGGAGCCCCGGACGCATTGAAAAGTTCGCGTTTGTCGGCAAGTTTGATTTCAACGGTGATGGCAAGGATGACCGCAACATCCTCTACGAACTGGTCCAGACCAATGGTGCGCTGGTCGGCGCGGAAGTTGACCAGAAGGGCGTGCGCAACAACCGCAAGATCGACCACGACACCAAGTTCCTGGTCGTTGGCGAGATTCCCGATCCGACCGAAATCGTCGAGCCAGAAGAACGCCGGGCGGTCGAAGAGGTCAAGAAGCACCACGAAAAGATGAAGCTCGAAGCCGACGAACAAGGCGTCACCGTGGTTCGCAAGAACGACTTCCTCAGTTGGATGGGATACCGTCCCGAATACAAGCTGTACCGCGCGGGCGACCCCCGGCCGAACGGCCTGAAGGAATCGCGCAGCAACGGCAACAACTTCAGTTCGGGCAACAAGAGCACTCTGCCGGAAAAGAAGACTTACGACAACAAGTAGTGGACCTTGGCGAGCGGGGGGCGTCAGCCAAATGGTGCTCGCTTTGAGCGGAATGGCGCTAGCCACCGGTTCCGTGATGTCAATTTTTGCTGTAAAAACCGGCGGCTAGCGCCGTACCGCTCACAAGTGTTCGGACAAAGTGAGTGCCATTTGGCGTCAGCCCCCTGATGATGAACCGGAAAAGAAGATAGTGGACCACCAATCTTGACTTGATGGGTGGCCGAGTTCGCCAGAACGCGGGACAGCCGCTCTGGCGGGTGCGGCTGCCCATCGCCAGTTTCATGGAGAAATGCATGTCGGACGAGCCACTGATCGCAGTATTCATTGATTTTGAGAATCTGGCGATCGGGGTTCGGCACATGCAGGCCGGGCGATTTCAGATCCCCCTGGTGTTAAAACGCCTACTGGAAAAGGGCCGCATTGTCTACAAGCGAGCCTATTGCGACTGGCGCAACTATGAAGAATCGGTTCGCGAATTCCACACCCAGGGAATCGAACTGATCGACATCCCGCAAAGCAAGATGAGCGGCAAGAACAGCGCGGACATCCGCATGGTTGTCGACGCTCTCGATCTGTGTTATTCCAAGCAGCACATCGACATGTTCGCGCTGATTTCCGGAGACAGCGATTTCTCGCCGCTGGTTTCCAAGCTGAAGGAAAACAACAAGCGGGTCATCGGGTGCGGTGTGAAGAGTTCAACCTCCGACCTGCTGATCGGCAACTGCGACGAGTTCATCTACTACGACGACCTGATCCGCGTGGCGAAGAAGACGCAGTTGACCGAAGTCCGGGCCAAGGTCGGGACGGGGCCGGCCACCAAGGAAGAGAAGAAGCAGGAGGCCGTCGACCGCGTGATGGAAGTGCTGCACTCGGTTGAGCAGGACTACGACCCGCTGTGGGGATCGCTGCTCAAGCAGGCCATCCGCCGCGTCTTCCCCGGCTTCAGCGAAGGCTACTACGGCTACGACAGTTTTTCCGACATGCTGGAAGACATCGAAAACCTCGGCCTGATCGACCTGGACTACGACGAAACACGAGGCAACTACAAGGTGCGTCCGGCCAAATCGGCGACATCCACCCGCCCAGCCCCGCGCCAACCCGCCAAGGGTCCGCGTAGGTCGCCGTGAATATGTCGCGAGTGCGTCGTAGCCGAAATCGCAACATTTTGGAGATCGGCCGCGAATACGCTCGGAATCGTGGCAGCCCCCGTGATACCATCAATTTCCAGCCCGAACCAGCGGGCGCGGGCAGGCAGCGCGTTGATTTGCTGACTCCTTTAATTCGCTGCCGATTTCGGATTTCCCGACGCCACAGGCGAAACCCGGCTGAAAGAATTGCCCGTCCCGTGAAAGAATTGCCCGTCCCGGCAAGTGCCATTTCCGGACGCTCTACGAACCTACGGGTGCGAGGACCGCCGTACCGGTCGCTTGTTTTGCGGCTGAGTACCGCGGTTTGAACCGCCCCCTTGGCCGCCACCATTCGCGGGTGGCGTGAAATTCGAGCGTTCCGGACGCCGTCGGGGCGGACGACGTTGATCGCTGGAGGCATCCGTCGCGGGACGATCCGATGCGGGAGCCGGTTCACGCGGCGGCATCGTGGTCGATGCCTGCAACACCTCGGGATCGACCGGCAGATTCTTGCGGAGCAGCCGTTCGATGGCCTTCAAAAAGGCGCGTTCTTCGTGATCACAAAATGCCACCGCGATCCCCGTGGCTCCGGCCCGGCCCGTGCGGCCGATGCGATGCACGTAGGTCTCGGGTTCGTGCGGCAGATCGTAGTTGAACACGTGGGTCACGCCGTCCACATCGATGCCCCGCGCGGCCAGATCAGTCGCCACTAGGATCGGCGGCTTCTGCGATTTGAAACTGGCCAGGGTGCGTTCACGATGCGACTGACTCTTGTTGCCGTGCATCGCTTCCGCAGCGATGCCGCAGCGGTTCAAGTCCTCGGCGATCCGGTCGGCACCGCGCTTCGTCCGGGCAAACACGATGCCCCGGGCGATGTTGCCGGTCCGCAGAAACTGCACCAGCAGACGTGATTTCTGCTGTTTTGAAACAAAACAGACTGACTGCTCGATGAGGTCGGTGTTGGCCTTGATGGGGGCGATCTCAATCCGGACGGGATTCTTCAGGATTGTGTGGGCCAGTTGCTCAATTGCCGTGGGCATCGTTGCCGAAAAGAACACGGTTTGACGCTTCACCGGCAGGCGGGCAATGACGCGCCGCAGGTCGGGCATGAAGCCCATGTCGAGCATCCGGTCGGCTTCGTCCAGGACAAACGTGGTCACCGACTTGAGGTCGATGTAACCTTGGTTCATCAGGTCCACCAGCCGGCCGGGCGTTGCGATGAGAATGTCCACGCCGCGCTGCAACAGCCGCACCTGGGGCTGCTGTCCGACGCCGCCAAACACAATGGCCTGCCGCAGCGTCGTATTGGCTCCGTAAACCCGCAGGCTCTCGCCAATTTGCGAGGCCAGTTCACGGGTGGGGGCGAGAATCAGCACGCGAATCTTGCGAACCGCGTTCGTCGGTGGAACGCCTTCGCTGGTCAACCGGTGCAGGATGGGCAGGGCAAAAGCCGCCGTCTTGCCGGTTCCAGTTTGGGCACTGCCCAGCAAGTCCCGTCCCTCCATGAGGTGCGGTATGGCTTTGGCTTGAATAGGGGTGGGGATCTGATAGCCTTCGGCTGTCACGGCGCGCAGGATGGGCTGTGCAAGCCCGAGTTCTTCAAAGGTCATTCGTGG
>JAYTUF010000765.1:0-4093 GCA_043744755.1 Anatilimnocola sp. | reverse complement strand
TTTTACTGATTGGAATCTCACAACATGTGGTGCGAACAGGCTGAATCCTGGGCAAAACGGGCCGCTAGCACCTGAGCGGGCGGCCGGTTGCGCCCAATAATGACAACATGCGCAGCATCGGTTTACTCCTGTTTCTTCTTAGCTGGTCCATTTTTCTTGCCTGCGTTCGGATCCACCGGCCAGGGCGTGACATTGGCGCGAGTTGCCCAGGCAGCATGAAGCGCGCCGAGCTCTCGAACTTTGTCCGGATTCTTGGCGGCCAGATTGTTGGCCTCAATGCGATCCTTCGAGACGTCATACAACTCCCAATCCTGCGCGTGCTTGGCGACGAGTTTCCAATCACCCACGCGAATGGCGCGATTCCCTTCGTGCTCCCAATAGATGGCTGTGCGCTGGAGTTGCTCGTTGGCGAAGGCGGGTTGCAAGCTAAGGCCCTCCAGCGGAGTTGCGTCGCGCGGGTACTTGGCACCAGCAACATCAACGCAGGTGGCCATCAGGTCAATCAAGTGCCCAGGCTGCTTGCGCAGTTCCCCTTTCGCCGTGATGCCCTGGGGCCAATGGGCGATCAGCGGCGTGCTGATGCCCCCTTCATGCACCCAATGTTTGTATTCGCGGAAGGGTGTGTTCGAGACATTGGCCCAGCCTTGGCCATAAGCGATGTAAGTGTCGTAAGGCCCGGGCATCACATTCGGACCTTGCCGCACGGGATAGCCATCACGGGTTTGCGGCGGGACTAGGCCATTGGGGAGCGCTGACGCATCGATCAGGGGTCTGGTTGGTTTGTCCTGGCGCGGGCCATCCTCGCGATTGGGCGCTGCATTGCGGCCGTTCAGTTCCGCGCAGCCGCCGTTGTCTTGCAGAAAGAAGATCAACGTGTTGTCGAACCGGCCGGTCCGTTTCAATTCGGCCACGATCTTGCCGATGCCTTGATCCATCCGGTCAACCATCGCGGCAAAGACTTCCATGCAAGCGAGCTCACGATCCTTATTCTTCACCGCGGCCCAATCACCGGCCTGCGGCGAGAGACCTTGTTTTTCATCGATCAGGCCCAGCTTTGCCATTTTTTCAAAGCGAGCTTTGCGCGTCGCATCGAAGCCGCCGTCGTACCGGCCTTTGTACTTCGCAATATCTTCCGGCAGCGCGTGCATGGGCCAATGCGCGGCGGTGTACGTGACGTACAGAAAGAACGGCTGCTCGGCGTACACGCGCTGATGATCGCCGACGAATCGCACCGCGTGATCGGTGATGGCATCGGTGAAATAGTAGGTTGACGGCTTGTATTCGGGATCGGCATAAGGGGAAATCAATCGATTATCGCGGGTCAGCGTGAAGGGGTCATAGAAGCTGCCGGCCCCGGAGATCATGCCATAGAATCGCTCGAAGCCGCGCTGCAGAGGCCAGTTCTCTTTGTTTCCATCTTGCGTTAGATGCCGAGTCACATGCCACTTGCCGGCCGCGTAACTGCGATAGCCGGCGGGCCGCAGCACTTGGGCAATCGTGCGGCAGTCGGCGTTGAGGTTCCCGGTGTAACCCGGTTTGCCATGATCCTCCATCATGTGGCCAATGCCTGCCTGGTGCGGATACAGGCCCGTCAGCAAACTGGCCCGCGTTGGGCAGCAGCGGGCCGTGTTATAGAACTGCGTGAACCGCAGCCCGCCCGCCGCGAGTGCGTCAAGATTCGGCGTCTTGATCTCGCCGCCATAACAGCCCAGATCAGAGAAGCCCATGTCGTCGCTCATGATGAGAACGATGTTGGGCGGCGGATTGGCGCCAGAGGCGATTGACGCATGAATCAAGCAATGGGCAAAGATGAGGCAGCCAAGTATCGTGCGCATCAGCAGATCTCCAGAAGACAAAAACTGACCGCACTTAGTGTAACCAACTGCCTAACGGAACGTGCTAGACTCGATCCGCCGATGCTAAGCTAAGAAGAATAATTACTTACTGGACCCCTGTATGTCTGCCGCTCCGTTCGATCCTTACTACGAATGGCTCTCCATCCCACCCGAAGAACAGCCGGCGAATTTTTATCGCCTGCTCGGGCTGAAGGTGCTAGAGGCCAACGCTAACGTCATCAGTTCCGCGGCCGACCGGCAGATGACGCACGTGCGGTCGTTTGCGGGCGGACCGAAAGCAGGTATTGCCCAGCGGGTGCTGAACGAACTTGCGGGCGCTCGGGTGATGCTGCTCGAACCTGCCCGCAAGGCGGCTTACGACGCCATGCTCCGCGCTGCGGCCACGGCAGAGCAAGAATCGCAAGCGAACATCAAAGTCGCCGCGAAGAAGCCCGTAATCGGCGACGACGCGGTCGCCGAAAAGGGAGTTTCCTTTGGCGATTATGTCGTGCTGCAGCCGATTTCCATCGGCGCGACGGGGCATGTGTACAAGGCCCGTCGCAAGGCAGATGGAGCCATTGTCTCACTGAAAGTGGTGCCCAAAGCACTCGCCCAATCGGAGGAATTTCTGAAGCGTCTGCAGCGCGAGTTCGATATCACGCGGACCGTGCAACATCCGAACGTCGTCGCCGGCTACGAACTGGGCGAAGCGCACGGCCATCCTTACTTGGCATTTGAATATGTGGGGGGCGCTGATCTGGGCCGGGTAATTGCCGAGCATGGTCCGCTCAATGTAGACGCCGCCACAGAGATGATTCGGCGGATCGCGGAGGGCCTGGCCTTCTTGCACAAGCGGGGCATCGTGCATCGCAACATCAAGCCGCAGAGCATTCTGGTCAATGTGCAAGGGATGGTGAAGATTTCCAACCTGACGATGGCCGTGGAAGAAGATGCCCGGGCGTTTCTCGGCGGTCGCGATAATAATCTGACCGTCATGGGTCAGACAATTGGCTCGCCCGACTATCTGCCGCCGGAACAGGCGATGGATTCTCACAACGTCGATGGCCGGGCAGATCTCTATGCGCTCGGTTGCACGCTGCATCAGTTGCTCACCGGCAAGCCCCCGTTTGAAGGTCGCAACGCGATGGAGAAATTGAAAGCCCACAAGTCGGGCCCAATTCCGTCGTTGCGAAAGGCTCGGCCTGATGTTCCTGAAGCGCTCGATGCGCTGTTTCAAAAACTGCTTGCGAAAAAACCAGCCGACCGGCCGGCCGGCGCGGATGAAGTGGTGAAGCAACTAAGCGGCGCTGAACAAGCCAAGTGGGACACCACGATGCTTGTCGCCGGCGGCATTGCGATTGCCGTGGTGCTGTTCCTGG
Organism: Anatilimnocola sp.; assembly: GCA_043744755.1. GTDB lineage: Bacteria > Planctomycetota > Planctomycetia > Pirellulales > Pirellulaceae > Anatilimnocola. The sequence goes on along the minus strand of JAYTUF010000765.1, from coordinate 879 downwards.
TCGTGCTGGTGATTTGGTCGCAGCGGTAACAGTTGCAGAGACTTTTACTGTAGCTGGATTCGCCAGAATTCAGACTGCGGGGGGGACTGAATTCTGGCGAATTCAGCTACTTTGTTATCTCCCGACCCCGGCCCACCAAACAAAGAAGCCGGTTCTGCATTGGAATACAGAACCGGCTTCTCGCATGTGTCAATCAAGGTGCAGAATCAACAGCGGCGGTCACTGGATATTCATCCGACCGCTGCGAGCTTATTTCAGGCTCCAAGGAAGGTAGCGATTGATGGTATTGCGGCGGGCGCTCTTGGCGTCATCGGGCACGAGGGGCGTGCTTTCAGGAACCGGGGAGGGCAACGCTTCCTGGGTACCTGGGCTGCCAATCGAATCAGCGCAGCCATATGACATTCCGCCATCGCAGGCACTGCACAAGTTGCTGAACCAGCCTCGGTGCTTGCCGGAAAAGAGCTGATGGCCGTGGCCACAACTCGAACCGTACCCGGTGTTGCAAGTGTTGCAACTAGTCTGGCAACTGGTTTGGCAACTGTTGCAACTCTTCTGCAACCAGCTATGCAGCCGGCAACCATGGCCGCCCTGACTATGGCCGCCGCAGGTGTTGCATCTGCCGGCATTACCACCTCCGCAGGTCGCACAGCCGCTGGCGATTTGACCACATCCCCCTCGATGAAAATGTCCGTGATGATGCGGATGGCAACGGTGTGGCCGTTGGCAATAGCCATCCCATAAATGATCGACGCAGGGGGGAGTGTAATCGCAACTACCGGGGCCAAAGACGTAGCCCGTGTACTGGTGCTCGTGATTCCACGCGGTTTGCGAAATCACGGCGCCGTGTCCATACTCGTTGCTGCCTTGTCCAACGCCGCT
>JAYTUF010000764.1:0-16126 GCA_043744755.1 Anatilimnocola sp. | reverse complement strand
GTCGCGACCAACCCAGGCCTGATAACGAATATCAGCGTGACTTGAACACGCCTGAACGTTGACGTAACTCGATAATACTCAACCACTTATGCATCTAGTTAACGAAACTTGATACCGTTTTATTCACCAACTTGATAATAGTTAAGGCAGGGGGTTGCAGATTCCTCGCGACCGCCGGACTCGTGCCGGCGGGGCGATCACTGGTCGGCTACCGATGAAACATCAGCGCACTCCGCGAGTCACGGGATTCATTCCCGTAAAGCGACCACCGGCGGCCGACGTCGCGCCGCAATCCTTTGAATCCAACACGCAAATTGTCAAAGAGCAAGTCCCCACAACATTAGACGCACCAAGGTGGACACGTCTGGTCCCGACTGCGAAGTTTTTCAAAAATAAAGTGCCTTGGCAAGTTTCCCTCCTCAGCCGCGGCAGCGGCGCTAGATGCCTAGCCCACGGCGCGAGCCGTGGGAAAGCGACCCAATCAAACATAACAGCCCCGGAAGGGGCGCAAGAATTCGGGGGTGGCGAATTGACATCCTCTAGTGCCCCTACCGGGGCTAGGTCGATTCAGGCGTCACTTCGTCCCACGGCTTTCGCCGTGGGCTGGGCATCCGGTCGCCCCTTCCGGGGCTCAAACTCAGGGCCACTCGTCCGCAGCACGGCTGTGCTGGCGTGAATGGTTTCCCCATCGGAGCGCTGGCCGCCCGCCATGGGTTGACCGCCTTGTTCGGCCCTTGCCACACTCACGGCGATGGCCGCTCTAAATAGATGATTTGTCCCGAGCCCCGATGACACGAGGTTGTGTGGGGATAGGTGATTTGAAGTCGACTTTCCCTGAAGCTGAAGCTGCACCACATTCCTTTGCCGTCAGGCAGGGTCAGCAGCAGTAGTCGATTGAACCCCTGCCATCCGACCTCCTGATGTTGTGGACCCGACGGAAGGTCGTTGGTTAGCGTGGCCACTGTCTTGCCGTCATGGATGAGTCGGTTGCCTTCGATCACGAGCGCTGTTTGCAATTCGTTAAGCCGCGCCTCTTTGGGCAATCGTTCGTTTTCCTCGGAGGACCAGTAGAGGGATCTAACCTTCCAGGAACCCTGCATTGCCTTCAGGTCCTCGGCAGGACTCGGCGTCTGCTGGGCTTCGTCTCCAATGAGCGGAGCGGGGAAAAAGAAAATCACCAGAACGGTGGCAGTTACGAATCTCATGTTTATTGCTCCACAACATTGCCGAACGACCCAACTCAGCAGCGGCGGCCGCCGTGTGAGCTATGAACCCAGAAACCCTATATGTCCCCGCTGTCTGCTGGACCGTCTGGTTCGGCCTCAGTCGCTGTCCCCTGCGAATGCGTCACTCCCATGTCCTAATGGGGGGCGAACCAGCATCAAACTCTCTGCATCGACACCATCAGCAGTTACAAGGACTGGAGTGTTTTCCTCGGGTATTCCTTCCAACGTGAGGGCCGCCTTGGCCTGCTCGAAGGCCCGCTTGACCGAATGCCCGAATCCGACGGCTGAGTAGAACTGCGCTGCAAAAACGCGAGCGGCGTCGTCCCCGATCTCTACTCGCATCCCCACGGCTGCCTTGACGTGTTGTACGACCCCCTCCGCTTGGTTGTGAGAAAAGCACGTGTTGAAAAAGACGAGCTGAATGTCACCGGAGCCAGCAAGCATGGTCTGAACGATCGCGTCCTTGCTGACGGTCTTTGCGTTGCCCACTTTGTCCTGAAAGACGATCTCGTCTTGATCGGAACCGTGGCCGCTAAAGTGAACGACTCGGGGGCTATGCTCGTTGATGGCTTGAAGCACGTCGAGCGGTTGAACTGCCCAGCATGACTCTAATTTCACCGAGTCGCGGTGCTTCGACTTCCGGATCATTTCAGTGATAGCCCTAGCCTCGGCATCAAGCCTCAACTGTGGCTGATCCACAGGGTTCGATGCAAGGAACAGAACTGTGATCCTCTCTGGCAGTTGGCTCAGACGTTCAATGGCACTCATGGTGTCTCGGTGAAGTGAGTCGTGTTCGACGAGCTTCGACGACATACCTTGGATGCGTCGCTGAACGGCTTTTGCCCGCTGTTCCTCCTCCCGCATCCGCTTCTCGGCCGCTCGGTCCTCCTCCCTCGAAAGTTCCTTCTGGGCATCGGCAAGTTTTTGCTGCTCGCGGGAAATGCGATCTTCGTGATTGCTGACCTTTTTGTGGACATCCGCGATGTCTCGTTGGTATCGCTCGTATTCGCGAATTCTCAAGTCGGCAGTCGATGAACTCGTCGCCTTCGAGGCAGCCTGGTAAGCCGAAGATGCCCGCTTGGTGAGGTCAGCGATCTTCCCTGCCTCGCGGCTCTTGTCCCGCTGGAGACTAGCAATCTGTTTGTGGATGGCGAGCACCTTGCTGCGGGCGGAATCGACACTCATCAGGTAGCCCCTTCTACCGAAGCTCCCGGATGCGTGGCGGGCCCGAAAGGAACCGCGGGAGTTGAACCATTGTAGCCGATGGTCGGCACCTCCACCCCTCGGAAGGCCTCCGTCGCCGGGGAAATAAAGGGGACAGGCCGAACCTGTCCCTTTTGTTTTCTTGTCAAAGCTTGACCAACCCCAAGGGGAGGGGGCCAAAATTGTGGGCGTGGAAACCCTACGAAACGTGCCCTAGGGCTTGCACTTTATTGCGTCACTTTTTCAAAGGGGTTTGGCCCGCGCCCCCCTCTGTCATTGAGGGCGGCTCGGTCTTAACTGGCGTTGCAGGCTCGGCTTTGGAAGGGGCTGACAAGGACTCAAGCTTTTTCCTGAATGCCTCTTCTAGTTTTTCATCAACCCATTGCTCAACTTCCCTCTCAACCGTCAAGTCAAGGTGACGCTCAACGTCTCGCTGGAAAGTCTCTTTCTCCCTAGTAACCCAGTTGATTCCGTTTAACACCACCTGAGCACCTATGATACCAACAGTTGCCATAAGGGCATATATGCTCATCTTCGCAAGCGTCTTGTCAATCCAACTATACAGAGACTCTGTCGTCATCTTGTGACCAGACCGCACTAACGTCAATGACATTCCCGTCTCAACCTTTACGTCTTCAAGAGCGACCGGATTGTTTATTGAGCTGACGAATACCTTGACCGTAAACTGCCTGCTGCGATTGAACGGCTTGAGGGTAAAGTCTGTCTCAAGACAGCCATTGATCGGAGAGGGCGATTGTTCGCAAGTTGCCAGATAGTGACGCCCAGGAGTCTCGGTATCAATGCGGATAATCTCATGGGGATAGGGAACCGTCACTCCGAAAGTGAAAGCGCCAATGTCTTCTGTCAGATTGTTCCTGAAAGTAATCTTAATGATTGACAGATTGTCAATGTTTTTGTTTTGGCCGTCTCTGGTTACAACGAGTTTGGCCTGCAGAAGTTTGTCAGTTTCCTGGCTAGCGAATACTCGGTCTTGCTCAATTTCATAGGTCAGGCTTTTAACTCGCTTTGCCCAGCGATCCCAAGCACGATTGATGGGCACTGCCATTACGCTGCCCCCAATCAATCCTAAGCCGATCTTGGCGAAGTCTTCCCAGCTCATCTCGTCTCCCCTTTGGTAGTTCCCTCTCGCCAACAGTGTAGCGAAACGCAGACCGAGCCCCTAGATACCTCCAATAGAAAGGAGAAACGCAACAGCTCTCGCAATGCACGCCAACGCTTACGAGCCCTGGGTTACAGCTGAGGCCAACCTTGGAACCGAGGGCTACACGATTGCAGCTCCCAACGGAATGACGAGACAAAATCCCAACATGGCGATCAGCAACGAGGCGGTCAAGACAATGGAGCGAATCGGCTAGCAATTTGGCCTGACTCCAACGAGTAGAAAGAAACTCAACAAGGAAGACGGCGAGGCCAAGCCAGTTGCCAACGAGTTTCTGAGTCGGAGCGCAGAACTCCGCTGTATGCCCGCCAACCAAGAGATGAGGGGTTGCGATCACGCAGGAGTGGGCGTACAATGTGTGTACAGAAGGGAGGTGCGTGATGGCACACAGTCGTAAAGCGGGTTCCAGCCGGGAAAGCCGGCTTAGTATCCGCGTCGATGCGGCACGGAAAGACGTGATCTCGCGAGCCGCCAAACAGCATGGCGCGACATTGAGCGATTTCGTGCTGGAGAACGCCTATCAAATCGCGACGGAATTGCTGGCCGACGAAGGCCCGGTATCGCTCACCCGCAAGCAACTGGCTCACATCTTCGAGGCTCTCGACAATCCCCCTCCCACCAGTGTCGCGGCCGTCCGCAAACTTCTGACGGAACGGTCGATCCTCGATGGCTGATGCTCCTTATTCGCCGCTCGCTCCGCTCGACGGCGGGCACGACCGCTCCGCGTTCGACTGCGGCGTTGCGGCACTCAACATCTATTTGCGCAATTACGCCCTGCAAAACCAAAAACGCGGCATCGTGCGAAATTATGTGACGACTCACCTCGATAGCAAGGCCGTCGTCGGTTACTACTCGCTCGTTTACGCGGTTCTCGACCAGAAACGGCTCCCACCCAAACTGGCCAAGGGATTGGGCAAGTACGACATCCCCGTGATGCTACTCGCCCGCCTGGCGGTCGATAGCCGCGAGCAGCATCGTGGGCTGGGAAAAGCATTGCTCAAGGACGCGATTTTGAGAACCATGCAGGCGGCTAAGATCGCCGGATTGAAGCTGCTTCTCGTCCATGCCAAGGATGAAGCCGCCGCTGATTTCTACCGCCAGCACGGCTTCGAGCCGGTCCTTGACGATCCCCTCAAACTTTTCCTGCCTGTGCCGCTTTTCTTATGACGGGCTGGCTCGAAACGCGAACGTTTTCGTGCTGCCGCACGATTGGCGGATCGACGTCAACTTGCGGCACTTCCTCGCTCACGCGTCGGGCTACCTATTCAATGCGCGTGGCTCACGGGGCGGGCTACATTGACCTACGTCGCTTAGCCCAGGATCTTCTTCTTGAGGCTCGTGAGCAGTTCGAGCGCGCTGCCGATTTCGGCTTTCTGCCGAACTGGGTCCTGCGGGATCTCGCGCTCAATCGTGAGGGGGCCGCGGTAGCCGATTTCGAGCAGCGTGCGGAGGTAGGTTTCCATCCCGACGTCACCGTCGCCGAGGGCTACTTCCTGGCCCCATTCCTGGCCGGGATTTTTGGCCCACTTGCCGTCCTTGCAATGGACGCTGCGGACGTAACGACCTACCTGGCGCAGGGCGGCGATCGGTTCGCCGGTGCCATACAGAATCATGTTGGCGGGGTCGAAGTTGATGAACAGGTTGTTCCGCTGCACATCGCTGATGAACTGCAGCAGGCCATCGGCCGACTCCTGGCCGGTTTCCAGGTTGAGCTGCTGCCCGTTCTTCGCCGCGTGATCGCAGACATCGCGGGCGACGGCGATGATCTGCTGATAGAGCGGATCGTTCTGATCGTGCGGCACAAAGCCGATGTGCATGCCGATGGTGTCGCAGCCGAGCAGCCTGGCGAAGTCGGCGATCTCCTTGGTCTCTTTGGTGCGGGCCGCGCGAGTCTCCGGCGGCACGAGACCCACGGTCCGCGAGACGGTGGGAATATCCGCGTAGCTTTCCCCTGCAAAGCCGCAGAAGACGCAGGTCAGCCGGATGTTGTAGTCGCCCAGCTTTTTCAAGAAGGCATCGGCGGCGGCTGTGGTTCGCGTCTGTTCGTGCGGCGCATGAATTTGAATCGTGGGTACGCCCAGGTCGCGGGCCACTTCCAGCTTCACGCCCAGTCCCGCATCGACACTGGTGAAGACACCGAGAGGCCAGGTTTCCATGAGAGGTCCTTCTGTTGGAGTTCCGGCTTCAGCCGGTGAATTGAATTTCATCATAAAACCACCGGCTAAAGCCGGAACTCCAGCGGCCGGCTGAAGCCGGGACTCCAGCTTAAGTCCGCACGCCGAGGCCCTTGGTCAGCAGCATGAACGCCGATTCCAGGTTGACCTCTTCCTCGCGAAAGAGTTTTATAGGATAGCCGCCGGTGATGAGCAAGGAAGAGAGCTCGGTGTATTCCGTTACTTTTTCTCGGAGCGTGACGATCAGCCGCGGGTGAGCCTGTTCGGTGACTTGCTCAGCTTTCTCCACGAGTTTATTTTCCACGAGTGCCTTTTCGACAAGCGCATGTCCACGCAGCAACGTCGCGGCGGCGGCAGCGTCGCCGTTCACTTCAATTTGCAACACAATTCGCGGGCGGACGCGCTGGATGGCTTCCTCGACCGTGCCGCTGAAGCCCATCACGCCGCGGTCGATGATGCCGACCTTGTTACACATGTCGGCCAGCTCGGGCAGGATGTGGCTGCTGACCATAATCGTCTTGCCTTGCGCGCCCAAGCGCCGCAGCACCGCCCGCATTTCAATGCGAGCCCGCGGATCGAGACCGCTGAGCGGTTCATCGAGCAGCAGCACCTGCGGCTCATGCAACAGCACGCGGGCGAGGCCCAGCCGCTGGGTTTGCCCGCGCGAGAGGGTGCTGGCGAAGGCGTCGCGCTTGAAATCGAGATCGACCAGTTCCAGCTTTTCGTTGCAGACGGCGCGACGCTTCGTGCCGGAGATGCGATAGGCGGCGGCAAAGAACTCCAGGTATTCGATCACCTTCATATCGTCATAGACGCCGAAAAAATCGGGCATGTAGCCAACGAGCCGCCGGATTTCTTTCGGCTCGCGATAGATCGAATGCTCGCAAACATAAGCTTCGCCCGACGAAGGCTGCAGCAGCGTGGCGAGGATTTTCATCGTGGTCGTTTTACCGGCGCCGTTGGGGCCGATGAAGCCGAACAGATCGCCGGCGGCGAGATTCAGGTTGATGTCCTGAATCGCATACGACTCATCATACTTTTTCGTGAGGCCGACGGTCTTGATCATGATTTCGTCGCTGTTGTCTCGCGGGCTTGCACGGGCAGAATCAAGCGATACCAGGTCCAGGTTTGTTGTTGTAACTTTTCAGCGGAAATGCCTGCCAGCTTTAGCATGGCGGCCGGCTGATCTGCTCGGCCCATCAGCACCGCGCGGCTGAGGCGGATGTGTTCGCTCAAATCGATTTGCGGCTGATAGCGATGGCTCAGGCCGGTGTAGGTGGGGCCATGCACCGCGTCGTGCAGCATCAGCATTTGCATGATTCGCGACACATCGGTTTCATTAGGATTCCACGGAGTGGAAAGATCCTTAGAATCAATCACCTCGCGGCGCATCAATCGCGATTCCAAATTGAGGGCCGTCAGCGAACTGAGCTTGATCGTCTGTCCCGCCTTCAATGACTCAATGCGATAGAGCCATTCACCGCTGGCGAGCAGGCAATCGGTCAACTTGACGGGCAACGGGTTCTTCAAATCCCCTTCGAGATGACCGTAGGCATTGAGGCGAATGACAGGCAGATCTTTCGTCAGTTCTGTCTGTCCCCACCAGCGGCCCGCGAGCGCCTTGGAACTGGCCGTGCGCAGCGGCAACGAATCGACGAGCGCCACCCGTCCGGGCGGCGAAATCAAATACGGCACGGAGGCATCGAGCGCGACTTGCGGCGATGATAGCCCGCCCAAGCCTTCGCCGGGCAGCCCTTGCCAATCGGCGACGCCTTGCACTTGTTGCCAGTTTGTTCCATTACCGGCGATGCTGAGCGACAGTTGCAAATTGTTCCCGGTCGGCGAATAAACATGCGACCAGAGCGTGCCGCGGACAATTCCCTGGCTGACATCCAGATCGACAATCTCGATCTGATTCACCCGCGTCAGACTGCCATGCGCGAGCAGGCCGAGATACCAGGTGCCGGCCGCGAAGGCGAGGCAGACCGCGGGAAATGTGAGCCAGGTGATGGACTGCGGCAGATTGAAATAGCGAATCAGAAAATAGTCAGCCGGTCCGATGAGTAGTAGTAATGTAATGGCAACCACAGCAACCGCGGTGAAGCTCACAACGGTCACGCCCGTAAATTGATCGAGGACCGTGCGGAGTTGGCCCACGAGATCGTCGTAGCCCAGATGCGTGATCGAATGGCCCCGCTCCGCGGCCAAGTTGTCGGCGTCGGGACCGCCGAGCGGCAGCAACCGCGACATCAGCCGGGTGTGCCCTTTCCATTCGACCAAAGCGGGATGATCGAGTTCAAGGGCGACGAAGATAACCTGCCCCAGGCCGTACGGTTGCCGAATGATGAGCGGCGGGTTCGTCGCCTGACCTCCTTGTTCCAGTTCCACGCGACCGGTGCGATCCGACAGGTGGACGACGACGGGACGACGCGCATCGGTCAGGCTCTTGCGGGGAAAGTCGGTGCTGGCGTAATGTGCCAGGCCGGATACTTCACGCAGCGGTTGGAGATCGGCGAACTTTCCTGGCACAAACTTCGCAAGTGGCTGGCCAGGTTCTAGCAATTCCGAACCGCGCGCACCAATCGAAAGAATCAACTTGCCGCCGCGTGCCACCCATTCGTGAAGGACGACCCATTGCTGCGGCGAAAGATCGTCCACGAGGCTGTTCTCGCCGGCGATCAAGACGAGTCGCTCGACGCCCTCGTAACCCCAGACTCGGTCGGGTAGGTCCACTGCGCCTTTCACGGGCGCGATAAGCAACGAAACCTCTTCGGGCCGCTTCACCAGACTCGCGCCCGTGGCCACGCCCGGATCAGCCCCGATCGTCACCAGCAGTTCGCGGGTAGCACGTTGCGGCGGCGGGACATTGAGGCGCTGAGACCACAGGACTCGATCTTCGTCCCCGTCGCGCAACTGCACCTGCCAGGTGCTGCGCTGCGGCCCCGCTTTGGCGTAAAGTCGCACGGTCGCCAGGTCGCCTGGCTGCAGGTCAAGCAAGGCATTTTGCTCGGCGGGAAAAATCACCGGCACGCCGTCGCCATCTTCGGTGAGCAGATTCAACCTGCCGCTCGCACCCTTGGGCCCGGCTTTCAGTTTCATCAAAATCTGGGTCCAATAGCCGGCCTTATAGATGCCATCAAAGCCGGCGACCGCCGACTGAATCTGCAGCGGCTCTTGAGCGATTGGATTTCGTCCGCACAAGAGCATCGCGCAGCAGCTTGCCAGCCAGAATAGCCAGCGGCGACGATCGAGCGGCAGCTCAAGCATGAAGGGCATAAACAATGTTGATGCGACGAGGGGAGCGAGACCGTCGGAGAAGCCTCCAGAATAACTCCCCCTCCCGTTCCCGAAAATGGGCGACCACGCAAGGCAACCCGGTTTTCCGTAAGATACATGTCGTTCGCACTTCACCCTGCAGTCCGAATTTTGAACCTTGTACTTTGAGCCAATGTCCGACTACCCCAAAATCGCGCAGTTAAAAACGCCTGCCGCGATCCGAGCGCGCCTGGCCGAACTCGGACTGGAGTTGCCGGTTGACGACCAGATTCAAACTGCCGCAGGGGGTTCGCCCCTGGCTCAACCGCTCGCGCTCGGTTCGCTGACGGCCGGCAATCGCTGGTGCATTCATCCCATGGAGGGCTGGGACGCCAATCGCGACGGCGGCCCCAGCGAACATACGCTGCGGCGGTGGCGACACTTTGGCTTGAGCGGCGCGGGTCTGATCTGGGGCGGAGAGGCGGCAGCCGTGCAACCCGATGGGCGGGCAAATCCGCACCAAACGCTGGCGACGGAAGAAAATCGCGGCGGGCTGCGGGCGCTGTGGGATGCGTTGCAGGCCGGGCAGCGTGAGCTAGGCGCTGATGCACTGGCCATGGTCGCGGGGCTGCAACTCACGCACTCCGGGCGCTTCTGCCGGCCGAATGATAAACGACTGGAGCCGCGGATCGCCTATCATCATCCGTTGCTGGATGCGAAGTTTGGCATTGAGCCTGATAACAACAGCCTGGTTTGGACCGATGACGATTTAGAGCGGCTCATCGATCAGTATGTAATCGCCGCGAAGATTGCGCGGGATGTTGGATTTCAATTTGTCGATATCAAAGCCTGTCATGGTTATCTGTTGCATGAGTTCTTAAGCGCCCGCACGCGACCCGGTCGCTTTGGCGGCGACCTGGCGGGACGAAGTCGTTTATTGCTGACAATCATCGGGCGGGTACAGGCGGAGATTCCCGATCTGCCGGTGGTCGTGAGGCTGAGCGCGTTCGATACGCTCCCCTATCAAACCAGCAATGAAGTGGGGCAACCGATGGACTATCAAGCGCTCCTGCCTTATGGCTTTGGTTTCGGCGTCAGCGAAAATGATCCGCTGCAATACGATCTGCGTGAGCCAATTGAGTTGCTTAAGTTGTTACAAGCCGCCGGCGTGATCGCAGTGAATCTCAGTTGCGGCAGCCCTTATTACAATCCACACATTCAGCGGCCCGCGATCTTTCCCCCCAGCGATGGCTATCTGCCACCGGAAGACCCGCTCGTGGGTTGCGTGAGGCAGATTCAAGCCCATCGGGAACTCAAAGCCGCCGTCCCCAACCTGCCGATGATCGGCACTGCGTACTCTTACTTGCAAGATTATCTGCCGCATGTCGCGCAGGCCGTCGTCCGCGCGGGCTGGATCGACGCGGTGGGCCTCGGCCGGGTTGTCCTCTCGTATCCGCAACTGCCACTCGATGTGTTGCTCCGCGGCAAACTCGAACGCAAAAAAGTCTGCCGCACTTTCAGCGATTGCACCACCGCGCCGCGGAATGGCCTCATCAGCGGCTGTTTTCCGCTTGATCCTTACTATAAGGCGCTGCCGGAGTATGCGCGGTTACAAGGATTGAAAAAAGGCGAAGGCTGAACAGCTCGCGCGCGAATAACTTCCGGCGGCCGCGACGAAGTATGAGTCGCCAGGTTGGGAATGGCACTCAGGGTCGCGATTGAATTAACTTCCGCTTTTCGCGACCACTGGGCTTGCCCCAGTGGGGCGCTCACTGGTCGGCTACAGATCGATATCAATCGAAAGTTTTCGGCGACCACCGGCCTTGTGCCGGTGGGGCCATCACTGATCGGCTACCTAGCTGCACAGTGAGCGCTCCACGGGGACAAGCCCCGTGGTCGCGAACAAATGAAGGACGTTGCCAGTAGCCGGCCAGTGAGCGCCCCACCGGCACAAGGCCGGTGGTCGCGAGGAAATTGGAAATGGGGAAGTAATTCAATTTGCGATCCTCTTAGGGTCCCCGTGGCGCCAGTGTTGGCCGGGACCCGCGATGCGCCAAATATACCCCAGTGGATTGATTGAATCGCGACTATGCCGCATCCCCCGGCACTGCAGGCGGCTAATCTTTGGCGAATGAGCGCGGCGAAGTATAAACGTAGGCGAGTCATTCCATGACTCGCGAAGACTCAGTCCTGGAATGACTGAGCTACGACCACTGTAAAACATCGAGCGTCAGATTGGCGCGTTCGTTCTGGCAAATCAGCATGATGTCGTCGCGGGCGGCGAAATAGGCCGCGATGACGTTCGGGTCCCATTGCTTGCCGGCGCCGTCTTTGAAGAGCTGATCGACGCGCTCACAGGGCAGACCCTTGCGATAAGGCCGGTCGCTGGACATCGCATCGAAGGCGTCGGCGACGGCGACGATCCGCGCGATCTGCGGCGTTTGATCGCCGTTGAGTTTGAAGGGATAGCCGCCGCCGTCCCACTGCTCATGGTGATGCAGCACCGCCGGCAGCACGTCGGCCAATTGCTTGATGTCGGCGAGAATGCGGTACCCCAATTCGGGATGCTCTTTGATGTGCTCGAACTCGGCGTCGGTCAGCTTGCCGGGCTTGCGCAGCACGGCATCGTCGATGCCGATCTTGCCGATATCATGCAACAAGCCGGACATGTACAGCGTGTGCAGTACTTCCGGCGAGCAGCCCAGTTCCTTCGCCAGGCGGACGGAAATGCGGGCCACGCGGTCGCTATGACCGCAAGTGTACGGGTCTTTCGCATCAATGGCCGATGTGAGCGCCCGCACCACGCTGGCGAGAAACTCGGCTTGCTCTCGATACAAATCGCGATTGCCGCTGTGAATGCCGAGCATCGCACCGACGGAGTTAAGCAGGCTGGCTTCGACCGTGCCGAACTCGTGGCCGGTGATGTGGTTGCAAACGGCGATCCAGCCGAACAGCCGAGTGCCGTCGCTCATGGGCACGACGATCAGCTCGCGAATCTCGGGGAAAGGCCAATCCTCGCGAGAGGTAATGTTCGGATTCAAAACCTGCGGCGCGCAGCCGGGTTCGAGCCGCAAGTATTCGATGAGCTTGTCGAAGCCGCGATCATCAATAGGACAGTTGCCGGCGGTGATGAGCTGCGAGTGGGTCCGCGCCTTGTAGGTGATGTTCCCTTCCTTGGCCACGGGCAAGAGTTGGATCGCCGCGCCGCGGGTGGGCAAGCAATCGAGCACCCAATTCACAATCAGGCCGGCGAGTTCCTCTTCATCGCGCGAGATGCGCAGGTTTTGCGTCACGCCGTGGAGCAGGCAGATTTCTTCATACGTACTGGCGAGACTATCGGAAAGTTTCTCGACTTCGCGGGCATAACGAGCAGCTTGTTTCTCGGCAGCCAATTGTCCCTGCACGGCAGTTCCCAGACGCACCAGGCAATCAGGCGTCCAGAGCATCTGGCGGGTGAGCCATTGCCGGGCGCGACGATCGTCGGCGCTCAGGATCAGGCACAGGCCGTCCGTCGACTCTTCGGCGCCCAGTGAGCGCACCGCGAAAGCGGCCGTCGCGGCGACCATCATCCCGCCGGGCAGAGCGAACGGAATCGCCAAGAGCAGCGCAGCATCATCATCGGCCAGGAACTGAGGCTCCAGCCCAACCACGCCGCGGACGAGCAGTCCCCGCTGGGGATCGTTGCTGCCCGGCTGTTGCAAAGAAACGTGCAGCAAATCGCCCGAGTAACAGTCCCAAATGCTGAAGGCCACGCCAAACGCTTTGCGCAGCGCAACGGCGATGGCCTGCAGTTCCGCCGAAAGTTCTGCCTGCCCTGGTCCCGGAGGAACCGTAGGCGCAAACGGGGCGCCAACCGTACCTGGCCCCGGTGTTGATCTGAATGGCGATTCCAAGATGCTCGTCATGCAATCCAGCCCTCTAGCGAACCCTCCGCTCGCTACCCGCGCAGCGTAGTCGTCCAAACACAACCTAGGTCGCAATGGCGAGACTGGCGGATGAAGAGGCCGCTCGGCTGTCCCCTTCTGGCTATGATCTGGCAGCGACGGCCGAAAGTAGGAAGTGCAGGGAAGTTAAAACCCCCACAATCGCTGCGTTCGACTCGGCGGAGGCACTATTAGGACGCCATGTGGAATCAACAACATTGCCGCTCAAGCAATTCGCTCAGGCCTCCGATAAAGATAGCACTCGCAAAATGAACGTCGCGCGAGCGACGTGGTCGCCCATGCTGCCAGCCCTCGCGAAGCTGGCGGCTAACGGAGCCGTGCGGTTTGCTGCCCCAGCCGCACGGCTCCTCTTTGTCTACTTATGAAAGAGTTGCTGCTGCAAAATTGGCCGTTGATCTTGTTCGCCGCCACGGGGGCGACGCTGGTCGTGCTTGCGCTGTTGTCGCTGCGCGACGGTCCGCTCCCCTATGAGCGCCGCGGCGTGCTGCTCTCGCCCGCGGAGGTCAACTTCCTGCGCTCGTTGAACCTGGCTGTCCGCGAAGATTGGCTGGTCTTCTCGATGGTGCGATTGGCGGACATTCTCAAGGTGCGACCCAAGACGCGGAAGACGAGCTTCTGGCAGGGTCGCATTCAGAACAAGCATCTTGATTTTGTCCTCTGCGATTACGACACGCTGGAAGTGAAGCTGGCGATTGAACTCGACGACGAAACGCCCTCGCGCCCCGACCATGGCCAGCGGGATCGTTTTCTCAATACGGCGCTCTCGGCCGCCGGTTTGCCCTTGCTGAGGATCAAGCCGGAAACCAAGTATGAGACTGCGGCGATCCGCAAAGATATTGAAGACGCCCTGGGAATTCAGCGTAAGAAAAAACGGTAGGGGAAAAACGCTGAACTACCATTTCGCCGTGATTAGGGCGTGTTACATCGCGTTGTATCGGCCTGGCGGAAATTTCGTGGCCACAAGCGACTTTGATAGCACGGGTGTCCCAAGCCGGGCGTTTCCGTGAACTTTCCGCAGCATTTTTGGGATTTTGCCGCCCCGGCTATTTCCCCACTGTGCAACACCTCGTTACAATACGATTGTTCGAGCAGGCACTAACCGGCCCAACTAATCAAACAGAAAGCCCCGTTCGCGGGCTAAGCCGGTTTAAAATTGCAGTTGCTTGTCGTCGATTTATTAGTTCTTGTCGTCGATTTACTTATCATTCACGAAACTACAAAGCAGGTGCGGCGCAAGGCGGCGTCGTTCTTCCGCAGAGCATTTCACGATCCCAATGGTCCACTCGCCGCTGAATGCCTCTCCAGTCAGCGATGCAAAATCGATCAACCGGGGTTTGAATTATTGTTTCCGCGAGTTCGTCTCGCGGCAGAGTTGATTTAGTTGAAACGGATTTCCTGAACCTTTCTACCAAGGTTCGTCAAGAGGCATTTATGATTTCGACAGTGATGAAAGCCGTGTTGCAAGACAATTCCTCCAGTCCAAATGACCCCCGCGATGCCGCCGACGAGAGTCAGCCGCTGGAGCGACTTCCCGCGGAGACCGGCCGCGACCTGGTGCAGCTTTTTAAGCTGCTCTCGGACGAAACCCGGCTGCGCATTCTGTATTTCCTCATGCAAGAGGAGGAACTGAATGTGCGGACGCTCTGCGACCTGCTCGCGCAAAGCCAACCCGCGGTCAGCCATCATCTGGCGCTGCTGCGGGTGGCCGGCATCATCGAATGCCGCCGCGACGGCAAGCACAATTTCTATCATCTGGTTCCCAAGCGTTTCCAGCACTTCCTAGACATGTTGTTCGCCGTCGAAGCCGGCCAGCCGCGACGGATTCGGATTGAAAACGCCCTGCTGACCTACGCTCACGATGGCGAACCGGCGGCGGAATAGTGATCGGTGTGTAGCGGAATTCGCCAGAATTCCGACGCCCGCGAAGACGCAATTCTGGCGAATTCCGCCACTTATCGGAACCTCTCAAAAGCCCACGGATTGCATCCGCTGGGCTTTTGTTGTTTCATACTCTGTTCGCTTACTGACGAATCACCTGCCGGAGAACTCTCGATGCGCTATGGAATGAACCTGCTGCTGTGGACCGGCGAACTGAGCGACGAAATGCTCCCCGTGCTGCACATGCTCAAGAATCAAGGCTACGACGGCGTCGAGCTGCCGATCTTTAACCTGGGCTTGGACTATGCCAAGTGGGGCCAGAAGCTGGATGAAATCGGCCTGGCCCGAACTGCCGTCACCGTGCGGACCGCGGAAGACAACCCCATTAGCGGCGATGCCGGCGTCCGAGCCAAAGGTGTGGAACTCAACAAGAAGACGCTCGATTGCGCCGCCGCAGTGGGCGCGACGACCATTGTGGGACCCTATCACTCCGCCCTCGGTCACTTCAGCGGCAAGGGCCGCACCGCCGACGAATGGAAGTGGGGCCTCGATTCGATGCGACAAACGGCCGAACACGCCGGCAAGGTGAATGTCACGCTGGGCGTTGAACCGCTCAATCGCTTTGAAACGTACCTGCTCAATACGCACGCCGATGCCGCCCGTTTTTGCCGCGAAGTGGGCCATCCCCGCTGCCGCATGATGTACGACACGTTTCACTCGAATATCGAAGAGAAGAGCATCAGCGAAGCGATTCACAGTTGTGCCGATATGCTCTGTCACGTGCATATCAGCGAGAACGACCGCAGCACTCCCGGCCGTGGCAACGTCCGCTGGTGCGAAAACTTCGATGCGCTTCGCCAGATCAACTACAACGGCTGGCTGGTCGTCGAAGCCTTCGGTCTCGCCCTGCCGGAACTGGCCGCCGCGACCAAGATCTGGCGGCGGATGTTCGACAGCGAAGAACAACTGGCCCGCGATTCGTTGGCGTTTATGAAGCACCAAGTCGCCAAACGTTGGTGTGCTTAAAAGGGGATGATGAGAGTTCACCCCCTCTCCCCAGACTACTGGGGAGAGGGAGTCAGCAAAACATTCACAACTTGAGTAACCCATGCCCCGCTTCAAAGTCCTTATCACCGATTACGCCTGGCCCGATGTGACCATCGAGCGGGACACGCTCGCCAAGATCGATGCCGAACTCGTCGTTGCTCCGGCCAGTGATGCCGCGACGCTCACAAAACTCGCTGCCGATTGCCAGGCCATCATGAC
>JAYTUF010000763.1:0-4106 GCA_043744755.1 Anatilimnocola sp. | reverse complement strand
TATTCAGTTGGCTCGCCCGCCGCGTCATTCATGGTGGCGCACCCAAGGGCCGATTATGGAACCTGCTGGAGACCTTCGTGGTCTTCATTCGCACCCAGATCGCCGAGCCGGCGATGGGCGGCGGTCACGACGACGCCCACGCTCCGGCGGCTCATGGCCATGTTGAGCATGGACATCATGTGGATGCGCAAGGTCATGCAACCGTCCATGCCGCCCACGCTCACGATACGCATGCCCAAGTCCCCAAAAAGTCTCACGCCAAACCGCCGATGACTCCGGCGCGACGGTTCACGCCGCTATTGTGCAGCATTTTCTTCTTTGTTTTGGGTTGCAATCTGGCGGGTATGTTGCCCTGGATTGGTTCGCCGACGGCGGTGTTCGGCGTGACGCTGGCGATGGCTCTTGTAACCTTGTGTACGGTGTTCGCGGCCGGAATGTTGCAGTTCGGATTCTTTGGTTTCTTCGCAAATCAAGTCCCCACGATGGACATGCCTTGGTATATGGCCATGGTCATGAAGCCGGTAATCTTCGTGATTGAGTTTGGCGGCTTGCTTATTAAGCACGGTGTGTTGGCGGTTCGCTTGCTCGCGAACATGCTGGCAGGCCACATGGTGCTCTTGGCCATTATGGGTCTGGCCTTCGGATCAACTGCAGCCGCTCAGTTCGTACAAGCCGATGGCAGCGTAAGTGTCACTTGGTGGATCACTGCCGTGATTGCGGTTTTTGGTTGTGCTGTACTGAGTATTCTGGAACTGTTTGTCGCCTTCTTACAGGCGTTCGTGTTTACAATGTTGTCTGCCCTGTTTATTGGGGCGGCGATTCATAAGCATTAATGTTTGTTAATTGTCCTTAGTTAATTCCCGTTTGAGTAACACACATTTTTTGATTTCGCTTTAGGAGATGATTGTCGTGAAAAAGTTCGCTGTTTTGACCGCCCTGTTTTTTGCTCTCGTCCTGCTCGCGACACCGGCGTTCGCCCAAACTACCGGCGGCGTTTCGATTGCCAACAGCCGGTTTTTCGGTGCCGCACTCACCACGCTAGGTGCTGCTTATGGCATCGGCAAATTGGCCGGCAGTGCGCTGGAGAGCATGGCCCGTCAGCCGGAAGTCGCTGGCAGCATTCAAACTGCGATGATCATCGCGGCGGCCCTCATCGAAGGTTTCACCTTCTTTGCGTTGTACATCTGTTTTTCGGGCACGAACTAACAATCCAGAAGGTAGCAGTTTTTAGATTGCTACCCACGGTCTCTCAAGTTTTGTGCTGTTATTGGGAACTCGGACTATGAAGCGAATCTTTGTCCCACTTGCTGTGTTAGCGATGGGTCTTGTTGCGCTTTTATCTAATCCGCTTGCTGCTCAAGAAGCTGCGCCTGAAGCCAAGGTCGCACCGGCCACAGAGGCACCCGCCGAGCCCGGCGTTAAGGAGGACGCTCCCGGGAAGAAGACGGGCGATGCGGGCCATGCTAAGGGGGAGGATCATGCCGATCACAGTCACCATGACCCGCTGGATAAGACTCATGCCAACGGGTCTGCTTCGCTCCGCAAGGTGGAAGAAATCCGTTTCGACCAGGCGATTGCCACCTTTGTCATTTTCCTGTTGCTGACCGCCATCCTTGCCAAGTTTGCCTGGGGTCCGATCAGCGATGGTCTGGATAAGCGGGAGTCAGGCATTGCGGCCATGATCGACCAGGCTCGTTTGGCACAAGAGCAGGCCGAAGCTCAGTTGCGGTCTTACGAAGCCATGCTCGCGGCGGCGGCGGAAGAGGCCCGCACGATTGTGAGTCAGGCGCGGCACGATGCCGAAGTCGCCCGCGATCGGATTCAGGCCGAAGCCAAGGACCTGGCGGCCAAGGAACGGCAGCGCGCGGTGGATGACATCACGGCCGCCAAGAATGTCGCTTTGCAGCAGATTGCCGAGCGGAGCGTGAACACGGCCATCAGTCTGGCCAGCAGCATTGTGCGACGGGAAGTGCGGCCCGAAGATCACGATCAACTCGTCACCGAAGCTCTGGGCCAGTTCTCGAAGCTTAATTAACTCTGCGCTCGTTCGTTCGAATCCTTTTCCGACATACCACCTAGCATGGCCGACACAGCACAGTCCGAAAGCACGTTCGACGCCGGCCGGCAATACCTGGGCACGGTCTATGCCAAGGCGCTGCTCGGCGCGGCGGAGAAGGCCGGCCAGGTCGATAACGTGCTGGAAGAATTGGAATCGCTGCAGAACGATGTCTTTAAAAAGCTGCCCACGCTGCGGCTGACGCTCACGTCCCCCCGTGTTTCGCAAGAAGAAAAGGTGGCCCTGCTCGACAAAGCCTTTGCGGGCAAGATGTCAGCCGTGCTGCTCAACTTTTTGAAGGTGACGGCTAAGCATGACCGGCTGAATTGCTTGCCCGATGTCGTCCGCAGTTATCGCGAGCTTTACAACGAATCGCAGGGCCGGCTGGAAGTGATTGTGCGAGCGGCGTATCCGCTCAGCAATCCACTGCGCGAACGAATCGCGGCCAAATTGGGTGAAGTGCTGAAGAAGCGGGTGCATCTGCAAGTCGAAGTCGATCCCGATTTGCTCGGCGGCCTCGTCGTGCGGATCGGCGATACGCTCTACGACGGCAGCGTCGCCGCCCAGTTGCAGCGGATGAAGGGAGTCGCCTTGCAGCAGACTTCACAAGCCATCCGCGATTCGCTTGAGCGCTTCACCGCGACTTAACAACGACATAATTTAAAGACAAGTATCATACGAATTCAGGTTAGTCATGAAATTCAACGCTGATGAAATTGCCTCGGTCATTCAACGTGAGATCGAGCATTACGAAAGCCAGATCGACGTTCGCGAAGTCGGCACGGTGCTGGAAGTGGGCGATGGCATGGCCCGTGTCTATGGCCTATCGAGTGCGATGAGCGGCGAGATGGTCGAGTTCCCCTCTGGCGTGAACGGCGTGGTGTTCAACCTGGAAGAGAACAGCGTCAGCATCGCCGTGCTGGGCGATTATTTGCAAATCAACGAAGGGGACGAAGTCCGTTCGCTGGGCAAGTTGCTCTCGGTGCCCGTGGGCGATGCCGTCATCGGCCGCGTGGTCGATCCGCTCGGCAATCCGCTGGACGGCAAGGGCCCGATCATCACCACCGAGTTCCGCAATGTCGAAGGCACCTCCCCCGGCGTGGCCGAACGTCAGCCGGTGAAAGAGCCGCTGCAAACCGGCATCAAAGCCATCGACGCCATGACCCCCATCGGCCGCGGCCAGCGCGAGTTGATCATCGGCGACCGCAAGACGGGCAAGACGACGATCGCCATCGACACCATTCTCAATCAAAAGGGGAAGGGCGTTAAGTGCTTCTATGTGGCGATTGGCCAGAAGGAATCGTCCGTCGCCAACGCGATTCGCGTGCTCGAAGAGAAGGGGGCGATGGAATACACCACGGTGGTCCTCGCCGGCGCCAGTGCCCCCGCTGCCTTGCAGGTGTACGCCGCCGCGGCCGGCACTGCGATGGCGGAATTCTTCATGTACAAGGGCGAGCATGCCCTGATTGTGTATGACGATCTTTCCAAGCAAGCCGTGGCCTATCGCCAGATTTCGCTGCTCGTGCGTCGTCCGCCGGGCCGCGAAGCTTATCCGGGTGACGTGTTCTATAATCACAGCCGATTGCTCGAACGCTCGTCGAAGATGTCGAAGGAACTGGGCGGCGGCTCGCTCACGGCGCTGCCGATCATCGAAACATTGGAAGGGGAAGTTTCGGCGTATATTCCCACCAACGTGATCTCGATCACCGACGGCCAGATTTATCTCCAGCCCGACTTGTTCTTCAAGGGCGTGCGGCCCGCAATGAACGTGGGCATCTCGGTTTCCCGCGTGGGTGGTGCGGCCCAGATCAAAGCCATGAAGGCCCGCGAAGTGGCCGGCGGTTTGCGTCTAGCCCTCGCCGCCTTCCGCGAACTGGAAGCGTTTGCACAATTGGGCACTGATCTCGATGCCGCCACGCAGAGCAAGCTCGACCGCGGCTATCGGATGGTGGAAATCCTCAAGCAGCCGCAATACCAGCCGCTGGATGTGATGGATCAAATCGTGGTCATTTACGCCGCCAACACGGGCGGCATGGACGAAGTGCCCATC
>JAYTUF010000762.1:0-4113 GCA_043744755.1 Anatilimnocola sp. | reverse complement strand
GCTGCCGGGTGAGATCGCGCGGCGGCTGGGGATTCTGCCCAGTGACTTGCAGCAGTGGCGAATCCTCCGCAAGAGCCTGGATGCCCGTTCGCGAGAGGCCATCAAATTCGTCTACACGCTCATGGCACAACCGGCGGACGAGGCGGCGCAGCTCGCCCGCTGGCAACGAACGCCGGGGGTGGAACGATTTGAGCCGACGCAGTTTGACGAACCGGCGGCTGGAACCGAACCGCTGCCACACCGGCCCATCGTTGTCGGTTCCGGTCCAGGTGGGCTGCTCGCTGCTTACTATCTGGCCAAGCGCGGTTATCGACCGCTGGTCATCGAGCGCGGCGAAGCGGTGAAGGAACGCGTTCCGGCCATCCACACGTTCGATCGCGGTGGAGCTTTCGATGCTGAGAATAACTATCTGTTTGGCGAAGGAGGCGCGGGGACGTTCAGCGATGGCAAGCTGACCTGCCGGATGAGCGGCCCGGATGTTGATTGGGTGCTGGAGCAACTGGTCGTCTGTGGAGGCAAACCGGAAATCCGCTACGAACATCGGCCCCATCTGGGCAGCAATCGGCTGCCGCTGATCGTGCGCAATCTGCGCCGCCAGATTGAAGCCTGGGGCGGCGAATATCGATTCCGCTGCCGACTGGAAGGTCTGGATGTGCTGGATGGCCAGGTCCGCGGCGTGCAGACTTCGAGCGGCTATCTGCCCACGTCGATCGTCGTCCTCGCGATTGGGCATAGCGCTCGCGATACTTACACCATGCTCCACGCGCTGGGCGTGCCCATGCAGGCCAAAGCGTTTCAACTGGGTCTGCGGATCGAGCAGCCGCAGGAGCAAGTGAACCGGCACAAGTACGGCCGGAGCAGTTATCTCGCACAGTTGGGCGCTGCCGACTATACCTTGGTCGCGCGGGGCCAGCGGGACGTGTTCACGTTTTGCATGTGCGCCGGCGGTCACATCATTCCGAGTATTTCCGAACCGGAAATGTTCTGCACCAATGGCATGAGCAACTCACGGCGGGATACGCCCTTCGCCAACAGCGGCCTGATGGTCACGCTCGAGCCGCACGAGTTCGGCAGCGATCATCCGCTGGCCGGCGTGGAGATTCAACGGCGGTATGAAGCCATCGCTTATCAATTGGGGCGCGGTAGTTACTTCTCACCCATTCAACGAGCGGACGATTTTGTGGCGGGAAAACAATCCGCTGCCGGTGAATCGCTCCCTTGCTCCTATCCGCGTGGCGTGATTCCCGCCGCGCTCGATGCGGTCTTGCCTGTGCAAGTGGCGAAGGCCATTCGCGCGGGCTTGCCGCTGCTCGATCGACAATGGCGGGGAGAATTTTTGAAGAATGCCATCGTCGTCGGTCCTGAAATGCGGGGCAGTTCACCGGTGCGAATTGCCCGCGATAATGTTTCGCGCCAAACGCCCGAATTTGCTGGGCTGTATCCGGTAGGCGAGGGTGCCGGCTATGCGGGCGGGATCATCAGCGCCGCGGTCGATGGCCTGCGATCGGCCATGGCGGTTGTGAGAACGCATGCGTCACTCGTCAGCAAAGGTTTCGCATGAATGAGAGCGAACGATCATCCGAAGCGGCCCAGATGGGCCTATTTCAAGAACTGCGCGACAGCGAACGCCGGTTCCGCGAACTGGCCGACGCCATTCCGCAGATTGTCTGGATGGCGGCGCCGGATGGCGGACTCGTGCATCTCAACGCCCGCGCGATGGAGTACACGGGCGTGCAGCTTGCGCAACTGACTGGCTGGTCGTGGGAGCAAGTGATTCATCCCGCTGATCTGCCAGTCACGCTGCGTGACTGGTCAGCCATTCTGCAGACTGGCGTTCCGCAGATCATGGAGTTTCGCATCCGCCGGATCGATGGCGAGTATCGCTGGCACATCACGCGGCAAGTCGCCAGCCGCGATGCCAGCGGGCAGATTGTGCTGTGGTATGGCACGTGTACCGACATCGAAGATTACAAGCGGGCCGAAGTGGCGCTGCGGGCCAGCGAAGAACGGTATCGCACGTTGTTTCAGAGCATTCCCGATCCGATGTTTGTTTATGACCGCGAAACGCTTCAGTACCTGGCCGTGAATGACGCCGCCATCGCGAAGTACGGTTACTCGCGGGCTGAGTTCCTGGCGATGAAGATCCAAGACCTGCGGCCGCCGGAAGACGTTCCCGCGATGATGGCAGTACTCGCCACCTCGCAGCCGGTCTACGAAAATCGCGGTCATTGGCGGCATACAAAAAAAAGCGGCGAGGTCATTGAAGTTGAAATCACCGCTCACGGCCTGGAACTGGCGGGCCGACCTGCGTGCATGATACTCGCCCGGGACGTCACCGCCCGCCGCCGCGCCGAGGCGGAAGCACGGCGGACTGCCGAATTGCTGCGCGTGGTTGCGGAAGGAACTCCGGATGCGGTATTTGTGAAAGATCGCGAAGGAAGATATTTGCTGTTCAATCCAGCCGCTGCACGGTTTGTCGGTCGCACCGTCGAAGAGGTTTTGGGAAAGGACGACACGGCTCTATTCGGTTCAGCCGATGCGGCTCTCATCATGCGCTCGGATCAGCGCGTGATGGAAACCGAACAAATCGAAACCAATGAAGAACAATTGACGGCCGCCGGCGTCACGCGCTGGTATCTGGCCATGAAGGCACCCTATCGAGATGGCAACGGCCAGGTGGTGGGGACGATCGGCATTTCCCGCGATATCACGGAGCGCAAGGCGGCCGAGGAACTGATTCAAGACAGTCAGCAGCGCCTGCAAGCGCTCTTCAATCATGCTCTCAATGCCATTCTGCTCGCGTCCGACGAAGGCTGGTATGTCGATGCCAATCCCGCGGCCTGCACCATGCTAGGCTTCGCACGCGAGGAGTTGCTGCAGACTCCAATGAACGAGATTGTCGTAGACGGCAAATCAGCCGCCGATGTTGGCCACAAGTGGGCCGAGTTTCAGCGCGAGGGAACACAGCGGGGCCTGATCCGCTTGCGGCGGAAGGATGGCTCCCTCATCACGGCCGAATATAGCGCTGTCGCCAATGTCCTGCCTGGCGTGCATCTTTCCATCCTGTCGGACGTAACTGAGAGCCGCCGCAACGCGGAGGAGTTAGCCATCCGCCAGGCAGAACTGCGGCACGTCTCGCGGTTGAATACCGTAGGCCAACTGGTGGCTGAACTTTCTCACGACGTGGCCCAACCGCTGGTCGCGATCTCGAATTATGCCGCCTCAAGCACGGCGTTGATCGATTCCTCTGACACCACCAATTGGGCGCTGGTTCGCGACCATCTCGACCACATCCTGCAGCAAAGTCGCCGCGCTGCGCAGATTATCCACCGCCTGCGCGACTATAGCCGGAAATCGTCGGGCCCGCGTGTGGTGTGCGACTTGAACGACTTGATCGTTTCATCGGTCGAGATGGTCTCGCTCGAACTACGCGGCGCCGATGTAAACGTGATCTGGCAATTATCACCGCAATTGCCTGCAATCGAAGGTGACTCCGTGCAATTGCAGCAAGTGTTCGTTAATTTGCTGCTCAATGCCCGCGACTCTTTGCTGGAGACCGCAGCGGTTTCACGCAAAATCACGCTGCGTACGCGCGCAATCACAGACGCCGTTGTGATTGAAGTGGAAGATAACGGTCACGGGATTTCCGAGGAGATTGCCGGCCGGCTGTTTGAACCCTTCGTTACCACGAAGTCGCAAGGAATGGGTATCGGGCTCAGCATCTGCCGTTCGATTTTGCAGGAACACCGTGGGGAAATTGAATATCATCATTTGGAGAGCGGCGGCGTGACGTTTTGCGTGCGGTTAGCCTTGCCTGATGCGATTCGTTCGAGGGAATAAATGATCTACGTAGTTGATGACGATGCAGCGGTGCTCAACTCGCTTCAAGCGCTGTTTGGAGCACACGAATTTCAGGTTCAATGTTTTTCTTCGGCGGAAGAGTTTTTACGCGAAGTCGCTATGAATCAGCGGGGCTGCGTCGTCACCGATGTCGCCATGCCCGGCCTCAGCGGCGTGGAATTTGTCCGGCGGCTGCACGAAGCCAAGAGTCCGCTTTCGATTGTCGTAGTCACGGGCGTGGCCAATGTGCCGATGGCGGTGACTTTGATGGAA
>JAYTUF010000761.1:0-16185 GCA_043744755.1 Anatilimnocola sp. | reverse complement strand
AATCAAATTCCGTCACATGTGCCAGGGCATCATCATGCTCGATCAACCGCTCATCGTTGTTGTACAGAAAGGTTTCGGTCGCTGAGGTAAACGTGGTCGCCGAGCCATCGGGGTCGGGATGCGTGATCATTGTGATCAGGCCGTTGGTGTGGGTATACGTCGTGGCTCTGCCAGCGAAGTCCGTGACGGACGACAACAGGTCGTTGGCGTAAGCGTAAGTGGTGGTGCGATGGAAAGGATCCGTAATGGTCGAGATTTCGTCGGCCACGCTGTCGCCATTGCCGTCGATGTAGGTAAAGGCCGTGATATTCAGATTGCTGTCGTAGCGGCTGATGAGCAGGCCGTCGGAGTTAAATAGATCGAACTCGCCGGTTGGGTAACTGAGTTTGTAACTATCGCCCAGCGTCGTGAGCTGCGAAAAGGTCCCCGGCGGGGATGTATAGTCGGAACCTGATTCGGCGAACCAGGCCGCCGAGCCCGAGCCACGGAGCAGTGCCACGCCATCGTTCGAGCCGCCATTCGTCACCACCAGGCGGTCCAGGCCGGGCAAGGACCAGCGCGGCCCAAAGCCGCTATCGGACTCGTTATTGAGCAGGTGCGTATAGCCCGTCTTGGTGCGGGTCGTCGAACCGTTGGAATAATTCGCGGTCACTTCGATTTCGAGGGCATGCCCGCCCGAAGCGTAGGAGGATAGATCTTGAGCTTGCGTGAAGACGAGCGGCTCGGTGGGATAAGGGTTGCCGCCGGTATAGGAAACGGCGCTCAGCCAACTGCCGTCGATCTTCAGGCGCACGTCGGTGCTGACAAGCGTCCGCGCGGGATCAAACGAGGCTTGCACGTTGAACACGGCCTGGCTGCTATGCGTGCCGTCGCCCTGGTAGGCGGGCCCCGCCGGCTGCGGCTCGTCAGAAGTTCCTTCTTTCGCGTCTACCGGGGTTTGTCCGACGCACGCGCAGGTGCAGTTGCAAGTGGTGACGTCCAGAATCAGCTTTACTTCCCCGTCGGTATTGGGACGATTCAGAATCGTGCCGAGTCCCGCGGAATCGAGGATCACCGCACCGTTTGTCGCACTACTCAATAAGACGTTATAGAACTCCGTCAGCTCCGTGTACGCCGAGTCGGCAGCCACGCTGACCGAGATCGTCTTCGAGACATCGGTCGCCGAGAACGACAACGTGCCGCTCGCGGAACTGTAATCGGAACTGGCCGTTGTCGCGGTGTCGTCCGCGGTGGCATAGGCCACCGAAACCGCTGCCGCGGTGCTGCTCGCGCCCGATGCCGTGACGGTGAAGACGGCATTGATCGTTCCCGAAATCGGTTCGGTAACTGTCACATCGTTGATGCGCAGATACCGGGGCGGAACGATGTCAGTGATGCTGGCAATCGCCGCCGGATCTGAATCGAGGTCAGCATTGCTGGGCGCATACAGCACTGCGAAGAACTGCTCGGTGCCTTCGTTGTAATTCGTGTCAGTCTTGGTGGGCACCGAGAAAGTCTTGTTCGCGGTATCCGTCGGACCGAACGAAACGTAGCCGCCTGTCGTCACATAGTCGCCCGGCGCAAAGGCCGACATGTTGCCGGTGGTGTAATAGACGGTAACCGAGTTCGTCGGAGTGGCGCTGATCGAGACCGTGAACACGGCCGCAGATCCTTCATTGACCGGACTGCTCGGCCCCGTGATCGAAACAACCGGCTCCGCGGGGGGCGTGGCCACATCGTCGTCGATGATCACGACGGTCGCCCCACCGGGATACGTTGGATTGCTGGGGAGCAAGTAACTGGGATGGTTTTGAAGGTTGAATTGAATGTGCTCGTTGGCATCTGTGTGAGTATCGTTGATGGCTTCAAGGTCGATCGTGGCAGTGGAATTGCCTGACAGAATCACAATGCTGTTGCTCAGCGACGGACTGGCGGTGTAGTCGGCAGCCGACCCTGCACTGGACGCATTGCCAGTGACGCCGTAATAAACCGTTAGATCGCCGACGGGCAATCCGGTACGGGTGATCGTTAACGTCGAAGTATCGGTCGTTGCTTCGGCGATCTCCTGCGTGGAGGCCGTCACATATACCTGGGGCAGTTCGCGATATCCATCGAATAGACGTGCCTCGGCAGTGGAGGACAGGAAACCGCTTGAAGCCGCAGGAACATAAACCAGTCCACCTGCGCAATTCTGGGCGGTGGTCGGCTCGACGGTGGCCCGGATGATCTCGAAGGGGGATTCGTGGTTAGTATCAAGGACCCCCGAGAGGTTTATATCAAAGTTATTGATACCTGCTCCAAAGGAGACGGATGTCACGGCCCCGGTGTAATCGGTTCCGGACGTGGCGCCGTTAACGAATAATGCTAAGGACGGAAACGCGATATTCGCAGTGAACGAAGATTGTCCGCCGCTACGTGTGACACGAAAGACAGGAACATTGCTATCGCCTTCGGTGAGATAGTTAATGGCGGAAATTGAAACGATCGCGGTGCCGGGATTTCCGCCGCCGCCGCAACCGCTGCTGGAACCGGTCAGCATGTGCCTCGGTTCCAATTGCTCCGACTGCAGCAGACGTCTGAGAAGACCGCGAGACTTCTTCGAAATCCGCTTTGGATTCGAGCCGAACAAACCTGGCAGCCAATCGTGAATCATGGTGATCCCAAACGTCGAGAGTTCGTGTCTTAAGAAGAGGAATGAGCGCAGAGACACCTCGCCCTGGGCGGAGGTGACTACAAAGAGCCTCTCGACCGAGAGCCGGTAGATATGTACTTGGCGCTAGAACAGGTTTATTGACCTGCCCGAAAGATTTCCCGAACTGTTAAATGTCCGGCGCCCACTGTTTCAGTGGGAAGAAAAGGTTAATCGCGAGAGGAAGATACATGGCGTCACTCCGTTATCCTGCAGCCCCAGGCACAGATCACTGACTTTTGCCACCTTCGTCAACCGTTGCGAAATAGAATTTATCGTGTAGCCAAAGAAAAGCAATCATTTGCAGGAATGAAATCCCGAAAATTCACGAAGTAGTTCACTTGTCGAGGCAGTTTCGTTGTGCGCGAGCAGTCAGCTGTGGCAGATTTTGGGCGCGTCTTCCATCCGCTCGGATGGAAGGCCACTATTTGCACCGGGTCTTTGTCAGCACCGGTGAACCTTTCACGCTTTTGTAGGAGATTGGACGATGGCCACCACTGAGCAAGTGACTCGCAATCCGGCGGCGGAGCAGCCGCCCACGAAGCCGAAGCGGCAGCCCGAAAAGAAGATTGGCCCCTTTGCCAATGGCGTTGGGGCCTGCATTTGGTTGAACTCGATCGACACGGATGACGGCACGCGGCAGGTGCGTTCCATCACGATCAATCCCCGCCGCTACTTCGACCGGGAATCGAATCAATGGAAGGATGCCGCGTCGTACAATCCGGCTGATCTGCCGGCGTTAATCTTCTGCCTGCAAAAGGCCCAGGAGTATGTGTACGAGACACCACTCCCCGGTCCGCCCGTCAGCGAGTCGTCCAATCACGGACCTACCGCCGATGAGACGATCCCGTTTTAGGTTTGCCGCCTGAGAAAAACCCCGCGAGTGCAGTTGGCCCCGTGCACGTCACGGGGCCTTTCTCATGTAATCTCGGCGCGTGAGAGCATTTCCGGCACCGTCGTTTCGTACAGCCGGCAGAAATCCGCGAGTTCGACGACGTCGATGCGCCGCTCGCCTGATTCACATTTCGAGACGAATGAGGCATGGGCGCCGAACTTCGCGGCCGCATCCTTCTGTGTGAGCCCCGCTGCCTGTCGGGCTGAGCGCAACGCGACGAGTAATCGCTGGTATCGCTTGGAATGGCGTGATTTTTTCATCGTGGCGGCAACGTCCCTGTTGCAGCAGGCTAGTGAGCCGCCTAGAATTTCCCAAATTGGGAATTTCCTATTTCGGGAAATCGCCGAGCACTTTTTGACGAGGGAGGAACAGCATGACCAATGGACATGGGCAGGGTCAGAAACCGAAGAAGGCTGCCGTACGGGCCACGAAGCCCAAGCCGAGCACGAAGCCGGCATCGGTCAAATAGTCGCCACGTCGAACAACACCCAGGGCGGGCAGGGAATCTGGCGCTCGCCCCGCTTACTTATCGACGGCGAGGACTTGCCTCGATCGCTCGTAGTAGTTGCGGAGCGTATCGCGTGAACCAGCTAACAGCAGAAGCTCCAATAACACGGCGAGAACATCGGTCCAGAGGGAACCGAAGGGTGGCTGACCATACAATCGCCAAACCCCGTAGGTGAAGGCAACGGCAAACATCATGTTGCCGTAAAACTGATAATACCGGTACAGGTCGGAAACCAGGATGCTGAATGCGGATCCCTGCTCCTGCAGGCGAGAGAAGTCTCGCTTGGGGGTTTTCAGCCCCGTCGAGTTATGGATCCAGTCAAGCACGAGCCAGCGCAGAGTGGAGAGAATCAACCCGG
Organism: Anatilimnocola sp.; assembly: GCA_043744755.1. Classification (GTDB taxonomy): domain Bacteria; phylum Planctomycetota; class Planctomycetia; order Pirellulales; family Pirellulaceae; genus Anatilimnocola. The sequence goes on along the minus strand of JAYTUF010000761.1, from coordinate 11,756 downwards.
CCGTGAGTGAGGCAATGGTCACATACAGAAAGCCTCCCAGCGAAGGGGCCTCGGCCGAAGGCGTTCCCAGCCACGTCCGAATAGTGGGGGAGAGTGCCGCCAAGCCCCACAGGGACGTGAACCCAGGCAGCAGATACGCGATGGTTAGGCCGAAACTGGAGTCGGTGAGTACATTCAGAGTGAGCCAGTGTATGCACATTGCATTTCGCCGCGCAACATCTGCCAGAGCCGCCCCAAGAAACTGTTCCACGGCGGGAATCGCAACTGATTCGTGCCCACGTGCCTTCGGCTCGCTGTACCTTGATTGGTGAAAATCGAACACTTCGTGTACTCGCGCGATCATGGCTCGCGCGCCAAGCCGATGGTACTCTGCCAGCCATGCTGAACACGGCCAATGAGAGGCATAGCACCAAGGCTTATGCGGGCCTCGATTTCATCCGCGCTGCATTTTGTCCGCTCGATTTCAAGGCCGTAACGCTCCGCGACCACGTGCGATTCGCGGAGCTTCGGAATGATGCCGCGCTCGCCGATTTGGAAGTGAGCGACCCGCTCCATTACCCCCGGCAATTCCCCTACACGCAGAATGGGAATCGCCGCACTGGCACGCAGATCGTCTCCGCGCACTTCGGCCTGGCACCGAAGGATGTGGATTTGCTGCTCGGCCTCTATACCTATCTCAAGCGCCTTCCCGAATTGCCCAGCGATGGCCGCACGCACTTGACCGTGGATTTTTTGGCCCGCCAACTGCAATTGCCGGCCACGTCCCAGGGGGACTACCTTCGGATCCGCAGCCGCCTCTTCCGCCTTAGTTACGCGAAGTACACGAATACGGCGTTCTGGAACAAAGAAGCCGAGGCTTATGATATCGTGAACTTCCAGTTCTTTAACCTCGCGAGCATGTCGCGACTTACCGAGTCGCGCCGCCCCATCGTTTTCGAGTGGGATCGCACCTTCCTCAACCTTGTCCGGCGAGGCGCACATCTTGCGTTCGATTTCGATCTCTACCGGACGCTCTCATCAGCCATGCGCCGTTTCTACCTCATCGCAAACCGCGACGGATGGAATCAGCGGGACAGTTCTCTCTTCATCGCCAACGATTTTACGATTCATCAGATCGGGTACGACGAGAAACCGCAGTTGCAAAAACTCCGCCTGCAAAAACTCAAGCGGTTACTCGCCGAGGCCGAGGACACGGGCCTTATCAGGCCCTTCGCTCCATGGAACGGTTATCTGGAGAAGCTCTCGACCGGACCACGCGCCGGTGAGATGGCGCTTCGATGGAGCCGAGGCCCGGCACTCCGCGGCAAGGAGCCCGCGACTGCCGAGGCACGATTCACCGACCGGTTGGAAGACGATGCTCTCTATTCCCAGGTTTGCGAACTTCGCGACGAAGAAAATAAGCCAGTGGCCGCCGACACCTATCGGCGTCTCGTTGCACGCTTCGGACGCGAGACGATGCAGAAGCACGTCGCAGTAATACTCGCGCAGAAGGAACATCGGCCCCGCAGTTTTCAGAAGAGCGAACTCGCCGCGTACATCAATCGCATGCAACACGACCACCCGGAACCGGACTGGTATCAAGACTTGAATCGCGCAGAACGACTTGCCCGTTTCGACGATGTAGCGCCCAGTCAGTTGTCGCTCGATGCCTACGGAACGTTCTTCCGCGAGTGATGGTTGGTGGGTGTGGCGATACCGAGGGGAGGCCAGTTTTGGTGGGTGCAGCGATACCGTCGCTCGTGGGTGCGGCGATACCACAACCAACGATTTGTGGTGGGTATCATGATACCATCGCAGGCACGTTCTTGGTGGGTGCAGCGATACTCAAAACCAAAGTTTTTCGCTTTCAGACATCGTTTCTCGCAACGAGCGTCGGCTGCCTTTTTCATTGAAACGGATACGACCGTTCCAACAAATCCCCGTACGACCAGAGACTGTAGAGGGAGAATACTGTCGTTCTGTTATACCTAACCCTACGTCGTTCTAGGGTACGACTATGTAAAACAAGCAGAGACGCGACTGCCTTTTTCAAACGACGATGACGCACTAGGCGCAGGCCTCCGAATACTGATACCGTTTCAACCGACATGGCGCACGTCGCTTCGCCCCCGTCGGCCGCACCCCATTCCCTCGATGCCGAGCAAACGCTGCTCGGCGCGTTGCTCCTCGACGGCGAACGGATGATTGACGTGGCGCCTATTTTGGCGGCCGCCGATTTCTACGACCCACTCCATCGCGTCGTGTACGCCGCGATCGAGCGCATGCATGAGTCTCGCTTGCCCGTGGATCCCGTTACTGTCGCCGATGCACTGCGCGGTGAGGAGCAACTCTCGGCCCGCGGCGGCATCACGTTTTTGATGACACTCGCAGGTAACATCCCGACCTCATCGCACTCAGTGCGGTACGCCGAGATCGTGCGGGAGAAATCATTGCGCCGGAAACTGGCCGCACTCGGCGATATGATCGCCGCGTCGGCGCGTGACGACGCATTCACGGCGACTGAGTCATTGGAGCGTGCGGAGCAGCACCTTGTGGCACTCGTCCGCCGGGGAAGTCACAACCTCCCGCAGCACATCGCGGACATTGGCAGCGAGAGCTATGACCGCTACACGCGCCTGCACGCCGCAGACGACAAAACGGCTCTGTTCGGTGTCCGCACCAGCTTCCATGAACTCGACCAGATGCTCACGGGACTCCAACCAGGAAGCCTCACGATCATCGCAGCAAGGCCGGGCATGGGAAAAACGTCGCTCGCGCTCGATATCGGTCGCAACGTCGCGGCACTCCAGCGGAAGAACGTCGCACTGTTTTCGCTGGAAATGAGCAAGCAGGAAGTCATGGATCGCATCATCGCCGGTGAACTGGGCATCGACGCCTGGCGATTGAAGAAGGGAGAACTCAGTGCCGACGACTTCGCTCGGATGGGCAAGCTGTTTGATGGCCTCCGCGACCATCCGATCTATCTCGACGACGACCCGGACACCACGCTCGCAAACCTGCGCAGCAAGGCCCGGCGACAGCAATTGGAGCATGGGCTGGACATGCTCATCATCGACTACCTGCAACTCATCGAAGTCACCGACCGAGGCGTGGTAGGGGAAAACCGCACGCAACAGGTGAGCCACATCAGCCGCAGCTTGAAAAACCTCGCCCGCGAATTGCAATGCCCCATTATCGCCCTCTCGCAACTTTCTCGCAGCGTCGAGCAGCGCAGTCCCCCAATTCCAATCTTAAGCGACCTGCGCGAAAGCGGCTCGATTGAGCAGGATGCCGACATTGTGCTCATGCTCTATCGCGAGGATGCTTACAACGAAGACGCGGGTGAGAAGGGGGCGACCGACGTGTACATTCGCAAGAACCGCAGCGGTCCAACAGGCCGAGTCGGGCTTTGCTTCGATCACGCCAAGATGAGCTTCCGCTCAATTCGGTAAAATACTTCGCGAGAACCGATGCACCCTATCCACAGGCATCATCACCTACCATTTCCTGCAAAGTTTCGCCGCGAAACTCTCAATCGAAATGGCTTCAACAAGCCACAAACCCCACTTCGATTCGCTTGCCAAGGCCACTGCCCGTGGCAGCACTTCCGCTCTTTCTTCGCCCATGGCTTCTCCGTTGCGAAACATTTCTTCCGCGGTGGCGTTGCCGAGTACGAACCGTCCACAGCGGCGTAAACCGAATCCGAACCGGTATTCGAAACTGGGCTATCGTATCCCGGTGCAACCTTCCCTTTTTATTAGCCGCGTTGCCCGCGCGGTTATGCCGACGTATGCTTTACGCTCTTAATCGAGCAATGGGAATCTGCTTCCGGCTAGATCTACGGAATTAGAACTGAGATTGGTAATCGCAAATGCCGGTGTCGCATTCAGATCAACTTAAGCAACTCGACGAACTGCTTTCCACGAGTAATCAATCTTGGCTGCTCGGAGCTGGGATTGGCTTGTCCTCTGGGCTGCCACTCATGGGGGCATTGACAGCAAGGGTTCTGTCAATTGCGAAAGATAGGAAACACAAGCACGAGAGCGTTCTTCAGGAAGCGAAATCGTTGCTCCCCGCTGATTCGACGATCGAGCACATACTCAGCCATTTTGCGGACTATCTTGCAATTGCGGATCGATCGAAAGAAAAAGAAGTAACTGTTGGCAAGAAAAAGCTGACATGTGACGAGCTGCGCGAGCTTCTCCAATCCTCGCTTTCTTGGATCGCCGAAACAATACGATGGGGATATGTTGCGGCCAACGGTACGGAACCGGAGAAAGTTGGGAAGCGGGAGGCTCCGATCGTAACGATCGACAATCACCAAGCGTTCATTCACGCAATCTTTAATCGTGGCCAAGCAGGTATCGCAGACAGACGGGGCGCCGTTCGGCTCTTCACAACAAACTACGATACGTTGCTCGAAGACGCGCTTTCGCTTTGCTGCATCCCGCACTGGGACGGTTACTCTGGAGGGGCGGTCGCTTTCCGCAGCTTCCAGTTTGGGCAATCAGAGCCAAAGGACGTATATCGAGCTCATGTCATCAAGCTACATGGATCAATCGATTGGTACATCAACGACCAACATCAGATTTTTCGCGTGCGCGACAATGACCTATTCCCCAAGCGCGACGGGCGCGTGCTTATCTACCCACAGGCCACAAAGTATCTGGCGACGCAAAGGGATCCATTTGCAGGGCAGTTCGAGCTTTTTCGGCGTGCCTTACTGTCGCGATCCGAGAATGTCCTAGCTATCTGCGGATACAGTTGTGGCGACGACCATATCAATCAGGAAATTGAGCTAGCGCTCCAATGGCCTGACAACAAGACCACCCTCATTGTCTTTACGCGTACCGTGTCGTCGGTCCCCCCAGAATGGCAGAACAAGTCTTGGTCCGAACGACTCTATCTTGTTACTGAAGACGGCTTGTTCATTGGGAAAACTGGCCCGTTTGCAGCCCCGCTCGCCGGCAAGAAGCATGGCTGGTGGAAATTTGCGGGTGCCACCGATCTGCTCGCCAAAGGGGCGGAGGCGTGTGTCAGATGAACAAATTCGATCTGGTCTCCGACCTTACCATCGGTCATGTCGTTGAAGTCTCTGGCAACACGGTTCGAGTGGAGTTGTCTGGAGATGTTAACGAACTCTCTCGTACCCATGCTGGGCGCGTTTACCGCATTGGCCAACTTGGAAGCATCGTTAAGATTCACTTCGGGCGGCAGCTTATCTTCGGATTCGTGACGCTTCTGAGAATGCGGTCCGAGGAAGTTGTCGATGGTCGCGCCCTAATTCCAGCCGATGCTGACCAGCGCATCATGGAAGTTGAGTTGTTTGCAGAAGGCAGTTGGAATGCCTCGGCCAACGAATTGCGAATGACACGCGGGGTCACAACGCATCCACTCCCGCGCCAGGGTATTTATCTTCTCACCAGAGATGAGTTGCTTGAGGTCTATGGTGCGGCCGAGCGCAAACTAGGTGACGACGGCTACAACGCGATGGTGCCGTTCGCAACCTATTCAGGCGCGGACGGTGTGCAATGCAAAGCGAACATCGACAAGATGTTCGGCATGCATTGCGCGATCCTCGGCTCGACCGGATCAGGCAAATCAGGCGCGGTTGCTGCTGTATTGCACAGCATTCTTGAACACTGCACGCAACCGAATCAAGCGTGTCACCCTCGGATTGTCATCATCGACCCGCACGGCGAGTACGCGCATGCCTTCACCAATCAAGCCGTTGCCTATCGCGCTTACGACCCGATCGGAACCGAGGCGACTAGCGGGACGCCGATGAGCTTGCCGTACTGGCTAATGTCCGCCGATGAATTTCGAACGCTGGTAATCGGTAAGACTGAGCAGGAAGCGACTTCGCAAAACAACATTGTATACAAGGCAATCACGTATGCGCGGATGGTGGAAGCGGGCTTGGTGGCAGCTTCACCGACGGCCTATGGTGGGGTCACGCCGACCGATGGCCTCGAGATTGATGCGCCGCGACCGAAGGCGCCCGCAACGCCCGAACAACTCGCGGAGTTTGATCGGGATAAACCGCGGCCCTTCAAACTTCGGGAGTTCTACAACCACATCGTTTTCCTACAGGCGGCTCGTGACAGCAAAGGCAAGCTGGAGCAGGTTACGGCCACAGATTACTCCAGCAAGTTTAAGTCGATTTTAGATAAGCTCGGCGTCCTTCAGCGGGATCCCCGGATTCGCTTCCTGATGAAAGAATGGGATACAACGGCTCCAACGCTTACCAAGATCGTTGGGCAACTTGTTGGCGAGTGTAAAGACGCCCAAGGCAAGCCGCTCGATATTCGGATCGTGGATATCTCAGGATTGCCGAACGAGGTGGCCGGACCCCTTACGGCGTTGCTCGCTCGTCTCCTGTTCCAATACAAGCTTTATCAAACATCCGTGGAACGCGCAAAGGACCCAGTTCTGCTCGTGTGCGAGGAAGCCCATCGATATGTGCCGGATCACGGTGAGGCGCAATACGCCGCAGCGCAAACTTCTATTCGTCGTATTGCGAGGGAGGGACGAAAGTACGGACTGGGCCTGATGCTCGTGAGTCAGAGGCCTGCGGACGTCGAAAGCACCGTGATTGCGCAGTGTGGAACTTGGATCGTTCTACGACTCACCAACGCCGCAGACCAGCAACACGTCGCCCGTTTCCTTCCCGATGGACTCTCAGGCATGACCAAGGCACTCCCGAACCTCTCGCAGCAGGAAGCTATTTTCGTTGGTGAAGGTGCCGCCATGCCGGCGCGGATACGCATTCGCGATCTGCCGCAAGCGAAACTGCCGAAATCCGAGACGGCGAAATTTGCGCGCGGCTGGACAATCGAGAGGTTGACAGATACCGAGATCGAGGAAGTGGCCAAGCGAATGGCGACGTAGGTGTAGGTCAGGAACGAACGAAGGAGGGCGGCCACTTTGATTGAGCGTTTCTCGAAATCGTATCGGCGTCCGAGCCCGCTCACAGCGTAGTTCTCATGTCCGGCTAATAAATGTGCGAGTCGGTCCGACAAAACGACGCGGCTTATCAGCGATGCCGCATCAAACAAATTTTGTTGCGAAGTTTCGCCGTGAAACTGTCCGTCAAAATGGCTTCAACCAGTCGCAAACCTCACTTGGATTCGTTCTGTTTTGCCAAGACGGCTGCCCGTTGCAGCACGTCCGCAACTTCTTCGCTTGTTGCTTCCCGCTTTCGGAATGTCACTTCCACCGTCGCATTACCAACCACGAACCGCCGCGTTATGCCGGGTCCACGTCCGACGTGCTTGCCCTGGTTGCGCTGCCTTATGCGCCGGGCTTCGCGCTCCACCTCCTTTGCCGACAGTGATCCTTCACGCACTTTCTCCGCTAGGACCTCTTGATCGTCGCCAGATACCTGCGCGAGCGCTTCCAGTGTCGTTCTTCCAAATCTCCCCGTCGTGTCCGAGCGAGCCTCCTCCATGATGTCGGCGCTCACGTTGGCGAGCGACAGGAACCGGGACACTTCGCTCTTGGATTTTCCGGTCTCGACGACGATTTCATCCTGGGTCATTCCCACCTCATCTCGCAGCCGCACCAGGGCAAAGTGAAGTTCCACCGGTTCCAAATCAGCACGCTGCCAGTTCTCGATCACCTGATCGATGAGTACCTCACGCTTCTCGCTGGAACGCGCATCGGCCAAGATGCAGGGCATTTCGACCAGCCCCGCTGCCATCGCTGCCCGGTATCGCCGCTCGCCTGCGATAATCCAGTACTGTCCGTTCGTTTCGTCCCACCGAACGCGGATCGGCTGGCGAATACCGCGCTGCTGTACCGATGCGGTCAGTTCTGCCAACTTCTCGGCCGTAAACGTCTTTCGAGGCTGGGTCGGATCGGGCTTGAGCAACTCGATCTTGACGAAGAATGCGCCCCGCATGCGAGTGAGTCCCAGTGCTTCCCCTTCCACATGCTGCTTACCGAGCGGCAGAGACGCCCTCTGTGCGATGGACCGAACGAACGCTGCCTGCGCGTTCGCCGACAGCTTCAATCCGTCCGAGGACTTCGGTGAAGAACCTGCGGGCAATGTGCGCGGCGCGGCTTCGGGGGCTATGCCGGATGATGGGGACGGCGTCGGTGACGGCACGCTCGAATGCTGACAGATCATCGATCGTTTCGTCAAACACCAATTGCCCGAAATGCTCACGCATACCCGCCAAATACGTTTGCTGGTAGATGCGGCGCGACTTGAACCGGGAAACGAGGTAGCCGAGGATCGAGAGGCGCGAATTGTAGTGCTTATGCACGTATTCCACGGCTTCTGTAACTTGCGAGACTCCTTGCGCGCCCCAGTCGGCCGCTTCCATCGGCACGATCACAAAACGGCTGGCGCAGAGCGCAGCGAAGGACGTGAGACTGAGCCGCGGCGGGCAATCGAAGATAATGAGATCGTAGAGGCGTTCCGCGGCCCGCACCGTCGGGATGAACGAAAAGTGCAAATCCGCTTTCTCCCAGGCCCGTTGATCCGCTTCGTCGAAACGGGCGATGAGCGGCGAGGAGGGGAGCAGATCGATGTGCTCGAACTGCGTGCGCTGCACCAGGGACATACCGTCCGCGTCTTGGGACGGATCGAGGAGCCGTTCCACGCCGGCGATCCCGTCCCGTTCCCGCAGGAACGAGTTGCTCAGATTTCCTTGCGGGTCGGTATCGATGAGCAGGCAACGCAGGCCGCGCTCTTCGCACACAGAGGCAAGCAGCCAGGTGGCGTGAGTCTTTCCCACGCCGCCCTTCAGGTTGAGGACCGTGATGACCGAGGCGGAGCGTTCAGGGGTGGGCACGGCGCCCAGCGTACCACCCCGGGCTGCCCGCTGACCACTCGGTTCAGCCACGCCGGAAGACCGCCACGATATCGCCCGCACAGGCGATGCTCCGGCGCACGCTCGGCGATTGGAAATCGACCGTCGACTCGGCTTGGGAAAGCCGAAAACCGCCACTCGGCGAGGGCGCAACGTCGCGAGCCTAGCGGCCGCGACCCCCGCTCATCCGACACCCTGGCACTCGTACCTCGTGACCGACGGGGCTCCTGACCGGGGGTCGCTCCCGCCTACGCGGGCCGCGACGTTGCGCCGCACCACTCCCCGTCGGGACCGGCCGCCGGAGCGGACGATACGCCCGGCCAGTCGCCGGGCGGCGCCGAGGATCGAGCGCCGCGCTGGAGCGCTCCGCTTCCGACCCGGCGGCCGCTGCGTTCGCTGCCCCGAGGCAGCGGCGGCCGCCGGCCCCGGCTGCGCAGACTCCGCGCAGGGCAGCTTTTTCTCGCGCAAATGAAACCCCTGTGCTAACGTGCCGCCCTGCATGGTCCATGCGATGCGGCATCCGGGTGACTCATCCGCACAACCTCTAACCTCGACACGCTGTTGCGCTTTGATGAATGCCCCTCAACGGCATGACCGCAGGTGACGCCCAAAAACTTCCAGGTGGCGATGAAGAACCACATCTGCCTGGCGAACCCGAGTCGAAGATTGCAGGGCAACTGAATTCAGAAATGCAATCGACGGTCGAAGCATTCGGACAAGTGTTGTCGCCTGAAAGTTGTGTCATCCGCAGCCAAGGGCTATTCGACTTCGCGAGCGAGTTGTGCGAAACCCCGCCGCTTCGCCCCTCGCCAAGAGACATCCGGCGGCCACGGTCTGCGAATCTCAAAGCTCGGCTCCCCGCCACTGGCCCGATGTTGTTTGACTTGTTCGCCACGGAATCGCGAGAGCGAAAACCAGATGCAACAGCGGACGAACGGAACGGTACAAGCAATACGGCTGTCGATTCGATTCGTGCATCGCCGGGATTGCCACATCGCGGCGAATCTTCGTTGCCGAACCGCCCGGAAGGCGACGGTTCCAAAGCGCGAGACCTCCTTGCCGCGATCAGCCTGCTCACGGAACTCGCCCAACAACAGCAGCCCGCCAGCCCAGAGGAGAGACAGAAGCTGGCACGCTTCCCGGGCTTCGGCGCGGTGGCGCTCTCCATCTTCCCTGATCCGCTGACCGGCAAGTACAAAAGTGCAGCCTGGCAGACGATGGGCGAAAAGCTGCAAACGCTGCTCACGCCTAATGAGTACGCAAGTGCCAAGCGCAGCACGTTCAACGCCTTCTACACTTCGCCAACCGTCATCGCGGCGATCCACGATGCCGTTACTCGCTTGGGGCTTCCTGCCAATGCCACGGTGCTCGAACCTGGTTGTGGCCCTGGTCGCTTTCTGAGCCTAGCGCCGCAGGGCATGCGGTTCATCGGCGTGGAACTGGATCAGATCTCCGGCCGCATAGCGCAGGCCCTGTATCCCGACCACGACATCCGGATCGAAAACTTTCGCGACACCCGCTTGCCCGAGGAGAGCGTGGACTGTGTGGTGGGCAACGTGCCATTCGCCAATCTCAAGCTGGAATACGGCGGACAGAAGATGGCGCTGCACGACTTCTTCATCGCCAAGTCGATTGATGCCCTTAAGCCCGGTGGAATTGCCGCTCTGGTCACCAGTCGCTTTACACTCGACAAGCAGAACGCCTCGGCTCGCGAGTACTTGGCCTCCAAGGCAGACTTTTTGGGTGCGATTCGCCTCCCCTCAAATGCGTTCCAGCGCGAGGGAACAGCCGTGGTAAGCGACATCCTGTTCCTGCGAAAAAGAGCACCTGACGCAACCGCCCATCATGCGGATGCCGCTTGGCTGGGGATCGGGCCGCTTACGATCGAAGGCGTAGAGGTATCGGTCAATGGATATTTTCTCCGCCGGCCGGAGATGGTCCTCGGTGCTTGGAGCCGTAAGAATACCCTGTACGAAGAGGGGTTCAGCGTTGAGGGAGCAGGGAATCTTGCCGAGCAACTTCGTGAGGCCATCGCCCGGCTGCCACTGCCTCCGACGATTGGCAGTAGCGTCGAAAGACATGCGGCCCCGACGCGTCCGCTTGCGATCGAGCGCCGGGTCGCGGAAGGAAGCTTCTTCCAAGACGACGAGGGAAGGATTTGCCGTTGGATTTGCGGACAAGCTGCGCCTGTAGAATTCGGCGGCAGGATGCTGCATGCCCGAGGTACACCAAGCGCTCGACGGATCGCGGCCCTCATTAGATTGCGTGACCGGGCGCGGCGTGTTTTGCAGTCGCAGAATGACGAGTGGTCCGAGTCGGAACGGGATCGGGCGCGCTGGGAACTCAACTGGGAATACAATTACTTCGTGGCGAAGCATGGCCCCATCAACAAGGCCACATTCAGCCGCACTGCTCAGGGAAAACTCATCCGCCGCATGCCGAATCTGGTTACGTTCCGGGACGACCCGGACGCCATGCTGGTCATGTCCCTGGAAGACTACGACGAGCTGACGGGTAAGGCCACCAAGGCAGCCATCATGACGCAGGATGTGGTGGGAAGGCACCCGCCCATCACATCCGTCCAGAGGGCCGAAGAAGGGCTACTGGTCTCCCTGGATCATAAGGGCGAAGTCGATTTGCCGCTGATCGCCGCGCTCTGCAGCAAGACCCACGAAAAAGTCGTGGCCGAACTAGGCGATCTCGTGTTCCAAGACCCGGAATCAAAATCATGGCAAACGGCCGACGCTTATCTGTCGGGAAATGTTCGCGCCAAACTCGCCGCGGCTTTGCAGGCCGGCGCGGACTTCTCGACCAACGCCCAAGCGCTGCAGGCCGTCCAGCCCGCCGATGTGCTACCGGGCGACATCGACGCCCACCTCGGCACTCCCTGGATTCCCGAATTAGACATCCAAGCATTCGCGGCCGATCTCTTTCGTGTCGCGCTCGAAGAGATCGAAG
>JAYTUF010000760.1:0-4116 GCA_043744755.1 Anatilimnocola sp. | reverse complement strand
GGCCGGGCCATAATCGCCGAGGGGCCAATGTCAAGTGTGGTGCGCAGGCAACATCTCGAATCCAACCACGTTGCCGCAAAGCAACATGGAATGGTATGGGCGAGCGGCGAGAAAGATAATGCCGAATCGGCGGCTGAATCGCGATTTTGCGGATAAATGCCGTTGGTACTCATCTTACGGAGTGAGATGAGTACCAACGGTCTCTGGAACCCCGCCGCGCCGCTAAGTATGCTGTGGGTGCTTGCTGCCTGCCCTTCCACCAATCGCCTTTCCCCTAGGTAGTGTACTTATGCTGCGGTTTGCTTTGTTCATGGGCGTCATCAGTTCCCTACTCGTACCGACTTTAACGATTGCGCAGGATTTATTCCCGGACAAGAACCTCGAAGCGGCCGTCCGCGAGCAAGTCTTTGAAAAGCGGAACAACACAATGCCGCTGGTCGAAGCCGACGTGCTGAACATCGCCCGCGTGGTCGGCAAGGGAAAGAAGATCGCCAGCCTCCAAGGGCTGGACAAATGCCGCAGCCTGGCCGAGGTCGATTTGGAGAACAACGAAATCGTCGATCTGGCCCCGCTCAAGGACCTGAAGAACATCCAGTCGCTGAACCTCGATAAGAACAAGATCGTCAGCCTGGAACCATTGGCCGGGCTGACGGGGATTCAATACCTGAAGATCGCCGACAATCAGATCGAAGACCTCAGCCCGCTGAAGAAGATCGCCGCTTTACGGAACTTGTATGCGTCGAACAACAAGATCAAAGACCTCGCCCCGCTGGCGGACTGCAAGAAGGTGTACTCGCTCTATCTCAACGGCAACCCAATCGCCGATTTCAAACCGCTGGCCGAATTGAAGGACCTGGAACGCGTCGACCTGCGCAACACCAGCCTCACGGACCTTTCGCCACTCGCCGGGCTGACGGAGCTCCGCTACCTGTTTCTCAACCACAGCAAAGTGACCGACCTGACCGTGCTGGTCGCGATGGCCAAGAAAGACTTCGAAGGCCAAAAACGCTTCGCCCCCTTCTGGAACCTCTACTTGGGTGACACCTTGCTCAGCGACGCCGCCAAGACCACGCAAATCGCCGAATTGAAAAAGTGCGGCGTGCGGGTGAATGTGGAATCGCTGAAATGGTAATCGTCGCTGGCGCACGAAGAGGCAAGCGATGAGCAAGGCTAAAAAAGCAGGCAAGACGACGCAAAATCTTTCCAGCCGTGACCAGACGTGTCACACCTCCAGTGTCTAATGTTGGGCGGACTTCTTTGACAAATTGGTTGACGTGTTACTGATTAACTCGGCAGCAACTCCCCGGTAGAGGGCGTTATCAAAGTTGCCTAGCGATCATGGTTATCGGCGAGAACAAGGGGGCCAAGGACACCCTTGCAAGAAGTGGTTTTGACCGTTATCAAAAGTGACTTCGAGCCTCGGTAAAGTCGGCAATACATGTTATCAATGTTTTCAGTAAATAACGACTAAAATATCGTGTACCTGTCCATAACTAGTTGGTTGCGAACTACTTGCGATGGGCAGCGCGAGCGGTGAAATCGCAGTGAATGTATTATCAGGATCGTGATGTTCGCTGCGAATCGGGACAATGCCATAGAGGCAAAGATGGACTACACGCAGGGGGCGTTGATTTCCCTTAGGATTGACTGGAAACTGTGGTGAACCTGTTATCGCGCTTCCGCCCCTCACCCCAACGCTCCTCCCGGCGTACCAGGGAGAGGGGGTAATCTCCTCGCCAGTTAACCTCCCGCCTTGATTCGCAGACCTGCCGGAACAAAGAAGCGTTCGAGGTAGCCGAAGAAGGCATCGACGGCGAGGGCGAGGAGGGCGGCGGGGATGGCGCCTTGCAGGAGCAGGCCGGTGTCGTTGAGGCGAAGGCCGGTCATGATGGGCTGGCCATAGCCGCCGGCGCCGATCAGGCCGCCGATGGTGGCGGCACCGACGTTGATGACGGCGGCGGTCTTGATGCCGGAGAGGATCGAACGGGAGGCGAGCGGGAGTTCGACGAGGCGCAGGCGGGCGAAGTCATCGAGACCCAGCACGGTTGCCGACTCCCGCAGGTTCGGGCTGATATCGCGCAGGCCCAGGTAGGTGTTCCGCACGATCGGTAATAAGCTATAGAGAAATAGCGCTGCAATCGCGGGGAGCGCTCCCAAGCCCAGCAAGGGGACCATGAAGACGAGCACCGCCAGCGAGGGTATCGTCTGCACGACGCCGATCGCGCCCAGAATGACATGCCCAATACCGGGCCGACGAAATGCAATGATGCCCAGCGGCACGGCAATGAGGATCGCCGCGGCAAGTGAGACGGTTACGAGCAGCAGGTGTTGCCAGGTGTTGCGGGCCAGGCTGCTGCACAGTTTTTGCCAACGTTGATCGGCGGGGAGGGGCACTTCGATGCCCAGCTTCTTTTCGATGAATTCCGCCGCGACGCGCGATTCGCTCACGCGGTCGATCTGCACGCGGGCGTTCATTTCGGTCATCGCACCGTTATCGATGCTGCCGTCGAGCTTGTTCAGTATCGCCACGATTTTAGGTGCGCGCTGTTCCAGATCGATGCGATACAGGGGCACGCAGTAGTAGACGGGAAAATAACCCAGGTCGTCTTCCAGCACGCGCAGCTCGTAGTACCGCACTTCGGCGTCGGTCGAGTAGACGTCGGTTACATCGAGCGTGCCGCTTTCCAGCCCGCGATAGGCCAGGTTGTGATCCATGCCGCGGACCTGAAACGGCAGTCGATACTTCTCTTGCAAGCCGGGCCAACCGTCGTTCCGCTGGATGAATTCGTCGCTGACGCCGAATTTCAGATTGGCAACTTTGTTGTTCTTTTCGGCCAGGATTCGCAGATCGGAGATGGTCTTGATGCCCAGTTTCGCCGCCCGCGATTCCTTCATGCCGAGGGCGTAGGTGTTATTGAAGCCCAGCGGCTGACCCATCCGCACGCCTTTCTTCGCGAGCGCGGTTCGCAGGTCGTCGTCATTGCGAATCTGCTCGCCCGCGAAGATCTCTTTCGAGAGGGTGCCCGTGTAATCGAAGTACAGATCGATTTCACCCTTGAGCAGCGCCTGATACACAATCTGCGTGCCGCCCAGTTCCGCGCGATGCGTGGCGGTCGCGCCCGTGTGCCGCGCGAGGTGAGCGACCATTTCACCGAGAATGATTGGCTCGTTGTAGGACTTGCTGCCGATGACGATTTGTTCCTGCGCGGAAGATTGCAAAAACGAGAACAGCGTCAGAAAGGCGAAGAGTAATAGGCCAACGAATTGTTTGCAGCCGCGGAGCGGCGACAGATAGTAGCCCAGGGCGTCAGCCCTGGGAACAGGCGATGACGTGCAAGGAAGCCCCGGAGGGGCGACAGAACGGCGGTTAAACAAACGATGGTGGTGCATAACTTTGGGATGGCATGTTTGGGAGCGTGTTTCGCGGCACTTCCTCGCTAACGCGTCGGGCTACCTTTTCAGTTCGGGCAGACGCTGCGAGCGGACAAACCGCGTCACGAATTCATCGGCGGGGCGGTGAATGAGATCGTCGAGCGTGCCGCGCTGCACGATCCGGCCGCTGCCGAGCAACACCACGTCGTCGCCGAAGAAGCCCGCTTCGCCCATATCGTGCGTCACCAATACCACGGTTTTTTTGAGCGATTGAAAAATGCCGCGGAGGTCTTCTTGCAAGTCGTAACGGACGAGCGGATCGAGCGCGCCCATTGGTTCATCCAGCAGCATGACGGCTGGATCGAGCATCAGCCCGCGCATGATCCCCACGCGCTGCCGTTGCCCACCAGAGAGCTGCGCGGGGAATCTGTCCAAGGCGATTTTGGGAAGTCTCGTCAGTTCGGCCAGTTCAGCGACGCGCTTGTTGGCCTCGCTGCGACTCCATCCCAAGTGCAGCGCGAGCAAGCTGGTGTTATCCCGAGCGGAAAGATGCGGAAAGAGGCCACCGTCTTGAATGACGTAGCCCATCCGCCGCCGGCAATCGAGAATGTTCGCCGGCGTTAACTGCTGGCCCTCAAATAGCACTTCGCCTGCATCCGGTTCCAGCAGGCCGATCATCAACCGCAGCAGCGTGCTCTTGCCGCACCCGCTGGGCCCGATCAATACGGTGCAGCGGCCGGGAGT
>JAYTUF010000759.1:0-4121 GCA_043744755.1 Anatilimnocola sp. | reverse complement strand
CGATTGTCTATCGCGGCCCCTATGAATATGGCTCGCCGGAAGTTGATACCGATTTCTATCCGCAAACGCAGCCGCCGCCGTCCGATCCTGCTAAGCGGTATAAGCCGCCAGAGCACTAGGTCTGAGTTTTAACTCCGAACTACATACTTCGAACTTGTTTTTTTGCCATGTCCAACCCCTCGCCGACAAGCTATCGCTGGCCGCATCGTTTGGCCCTGCTGTCGGCGGTCGTGACCTTTCCGCTGATCTGGGTCGGTGGACTGGTGACCAGTTACGACGCGGGAATGGCCGTGCCCGATTGGCCGACGACGTATGGCTACAACCTATTCGCTTATCCGCTGGCCAGTTGGCTGGGCGATTGGGACGTGTTCATCGAACATGGCCATCGCTTGCTGGGCGCGATCACCGGCCTGCTAATGATCGCACTGGTCGTGGTCACCTATCTGGTTCGTAGTCCGCGGTGGCTGCTGCAGTTTGCCTTAGGACTGCTCGGTCTGGTGATCGTGCAAGGTGTACTCGGCGGCGCTCGGGTGGTGCTCGATGAACGGCTCGTCGCGCTGTTGCATGGATGCACAGGGCCGGTGTTCTTTGTTTCGCTGGTCGCGTTCGCGGTGGTCAGTTCTGTTGGAGTTCCGGCTTCAGCCGGTTTTGTTCCGATGAGCCACAGGAAGCCGGCTAAAGCCGGAACTCCAACTAGCGAATCCACGGGCCGGCTGGCCCTCGCCTGCTGGGGCTTTGCGGCCGTTTGCTATTTGCAGTTGGTCTTGGGCGCGCTAGTGCGACATGTTCCCGTGACAAGCACCGCGGGCTTCTTCCGCGCGGTGGTGCTGCTGCATGTGGTTCTCGCACTGGTGTTGCTCGCGCAAGCGCTGCTGCTCGCGGGGACGATTCTGCGTAGCAAGCGGGACCAAAGTGTTTCACGCTGGGTGGGCGGGCTGTTATTTGTACTCGTTGCTGCTCAGGTGACTCTCGGCGGAGCAACTTGGATTGTGAAATATGGCTGGCCCGATTGGATGGGCTCGTTCCAATTCGCGGCCCAGCATGTGAACTACGAAAAGTCGGCTTTGCAGGCGTTGATTGCGACTGCCCATGTGGCCAACGGTTCTCTGATCCTGGCGACGGCGGTCCTCATGTCGCTGCAAGCTTCGCGGCATTGGCGGCCGGCGGTAGTGATGGCGGATCCTCTGCTGCTCGCGAGGTCCACCGCATGAGCACTTCCACCGTTTCCATCGCCCGCCGCAGTGAAGCCGTTTCGCGGGCGCTCGATTATTTGGAACTTGCCAAGCCGCGGATCGGAACCTTTGTGTTTCTGGTCGTGCTGGCCAGTTGCTATGTCGCGACGAATGGGGCGTGCAGTCTGCAGACCTTCGTCACCGCATCGCTGGGCACGTTACTGGTTGGCGCGAGCGCCAGTGCCATGAATCATTGGCTGGAACGGAAACTCGATCGCCGCATGGCCCGCACTTCGGATCGGCCATTGCCCAGCGGTCGGTTGTTGCCGGTGGAAGCCCTGGTGTTTGCTGCGGTGACGATGGCGGCCGGCAGCGCGCTGCTGTTATGCACGAACAATCCTGCAGCGCTGCTGTGGGGCGCCGCCACTTGGGCCTCGTATGTATTGATCTACACACCGCTGAAGACGATCAGCAGTTGGAACACCTGGTTCGGCGCGATCGCGGGCGCGATGCCCGTTTTGATTGGGTGGTCGGCGACGGGGGCGGAACTGAACGCTGCCGTCGTTGTGCTGTTTGCGATCCTCGTTTGCTGGCAACTGCCGCATTTCATGGCCATCGCCTGGCTGTATCGCGCTGACTATGAGCAGGCGGGGCATCAAATGGCCACGGTCGTCGATAAGACCGGCCGGCTGGCTGCCTGGCAGGCGATTAGCTTCGCGATCCTGCTCGCCCTGCTGCCTCTGGGCTTATTGACCAACAATCGTTCAATCGCAGTCGTCATTGCGGCTTGCCTATTGATCGCGCTAGCGATTGCTCAGGCCTATTTCGCCTGGCAGTTTTTCCGCCAGCAGAACGAACGAACTTCCCGCCGGCTACTGCTGGCGTCACTCCTTTATTTGCCGTCCACGCTCCCCTGCATTTGCCTGGCCGCGTGGCCGCTTGCTTAACACATTCACGTTCGCTGAAACGGTACATTTGCCATGTCGGACCATTCGCACGCCAGCTCTGATCACGATCATGGCCACGCGGCCATCAAGCTGCAGTATCAGCGCAGCCTGCCGATTGCCAACGGCAAGCTCTGCCTGTGGCTGTTCCTCTCGACCGAGATCATGTTCTTTGCCGGCTTGATCGGCGCGTACATTGTGCTGCGGTTCGGGGCACCGTCGGGTTCCTGGCCGCTGCCCCATGATGTGCATCTGGTCGAATGGATCGGGGCCATGAACACGTTCGTGCTGATCTGCTCCAGCGTCACGATTGTCCTTTCGTATGAAGCGGCCAAGTCAAACGCGGCCGGCATGGCGCGGGTCTGGCTGTTTCTCACGCTGGTGCTGGGCACCGTGTTCATCGGCGTGAAGGGTTTTGAATACAACTCGAAGTTCCAGCACGGCATCTTCCCGCAAGCGCCCCGCAGCCTGTTGCATGAAAAGGCGGATCTCGATTATGTGGCCGCCGTACGGACTAGATTGACGGAACATCAGGCGGCGATCCAAGCCAAGCAAGCAGCGCACGAGAAGGATCCCAAGAAAGCGCCAGCCCTCACCGATGCGGATACGCATCGGCTAGAAATTTCCGGCAAGCTGCTCGAATACGTAAAATGGACAGAGACCATTGCCGCGATCGATCCGGATCCCCATCGCCGTCGCGTGGCGATGGAACGCCTGGCAATGACGATCTATCCCATCGATCACAGCCACGATTCGGCCGACGATAAACATGAAAAAGTCCGCAAGACTTTAGGAGTGGAACTCGCGGAGGTCGAGCGCGAGGAGTATGACGTTGGCCAGAAAATGAAGGGACTCGCGCAATCACGCATGGGCATCGTGCAGCAGGTCGGCACGATTGAAGCGGAAATCAAAACGCTGACCGATCGCAAAACGAAACTGCCGGAATCGGCCAAGCCGGCGACCGGGACCACGGGCGCGACACCGAACCAAGCGGCGTCAACTGAGTTTGTTTCACTGCAGCAGGATGAATCGCAACAGGTCGATGCCCAATTAGCAGCAGCCAATCAAAAACTGACCGATGCGAAGAAGGATCTAGCTGCGATCGACGAGCAAGTCGCTCCCATCGATGCCAAGTTGAAACTCTTAGCCGGCCGCATCAAAGCTCAGCCTGTGATCGCAGACGCTCACGGCGGGTTGAACGAACACGAAAAATGGCTCCGCCTGCCGATGCGAATTCCTAGCGGCAACATGTGGGCCAGCACTTACTTCTTGATGACCGGGTTTCACGCAATTCACGTCGCGGTGGGGCTGATCGCCTTTATTCTGATTCTGCCCAAGCAGCTCGATTCGCGCAAGGCGCACATCATCGAAAACGTCGGCCTATATTGGCACTTCGTCGATCTGGTTTGGATTTTCCTGTTCCCGCTGCTGTATTTGTTCTAAACGCAGGCAGACCAGGAGGTCTGCCGCCACGAGATACGCGAGAGTCAATATGAATCACGGTCAAGAGTCCGAATCGCACGGCATCGACAAGGACGTAGTGCGCAAGCATCTGGGCGGCACTACGGATACGCACGGGCATGGCGGCTCGCACGGCGGCCTGGGCGTTTACATGGCGGTCTTTGTCTCGCTGTGCGTGCTGACGCTCCTCTCGTTCTTGGTGGGCAATTCGCAGGTTCTCCGCGTCAAAGCGCCGCAGGTGATGTGGGCGGCGATGATGGCGGTCTCCTGTGCCAAGGCTATGCTGGTGATGCTGTTCTTCATGCACTTGAAGTGGGAAGCGAATTGGAAGTATGTCCTCACCGTCCCCGCCAGCATGATGAGCCTGTTCCTGGTGCTGATGCTGGTGCCCGATATCGGCCGCCGCACGCGGTATTATTCCGACGACCGCTGGCTGCACGCGGCGGAACCGGTGGCCCCGCATGTGGCAGAACATCACGACGAACACCCGGCCGACCATCCCGCGGGCGACCACACCCACGACACGAAGAAGAAAGGCGACCAC
>JAYTUF010000758.1:0-16222 GCA_043744755.1 Anatilimnocola sp. | reverse complement strand
GGAAGGGGCGACACCGGCCCGATCGGGAACCCACAGCCCCAGGTCGGTGATATTATCGCCGTCAAAATCACCCGCCACGGGGCGTTCCCGCACGCTGGCGAAGCCAAAGGTGAATGTCCTGTCGGCCGTTCCGTCAATCGGGCCGAGCGTGCTCAAGTTAAGATGGAACTTGTCATCGGCCCAGGAACCCAAATCATCGATGCCGTCGTTATCGAAGTCGCCAACAATGGGGAGGCCGACCATGTTGGTTCCCGGCAGCTTGGTTTCGACCACGAAGTCGTGTCCGACCTTATCCAGCAACCAGGTATTGCCAACCTTCAAAGCGACTTCATCTCCATTGGCCGCATTGCCGTCAAAATTGCCTGCGACGGGCATTCCGCCGATATTAGTGACGCCCGCAAAGAGTGGCTGAATGACATTGACATCGAGCGCATTCACAATGCCATCGTTATTGACGTCGATGATCCAGCGGTAGTTGGTCCCAACCTTGCCATAGGCCGCCAGCTTGTCAAACCCGTCGGCGAAGCCCGCCAGAGCCTTCACAAAATTGCCGGCGAAAATGTTATCGCTGGTGAAGCCCATCTGGTAAGTGATATCGCGATTGCTGGAGTCTGTATTCGTGGGGTCGAACGAGTAATTGCCGTTCGTATCCACATAAACACTACCCGCGGAGAAAGCCCCCAGCTCGGCTCGAGTGTCGATGGTGAAGCGGGCGATGAAGGGGTTCCCCGCATGGGTATCGCCGCTGGGGAAGTGGGGAGCGCCGTTAGGCTCCGCGGCATTGCTTTCGCCGTCGAGCTTGTTGCCGGCTGGGTCGAGCAGGTTGTCGTTGATGGTCAGCGTGAACCTGTCATCCGGCAGCGGCTTGGCAAACACGATTTGCACCGTGGCGGTTGGAACGCCACCCAGCACCACGGGGTTGTTTACCAGGATGATGGATGAAATGACCGCGATGCCCGTGGCATCTCCCTTCACCACGTAGGTCCCAGGAGTTGTCGCGGTGACGGGGTCCAAAGCCGAGTACAAGAAGCCCGGAGCCCGCGCCGGCAAATCCCGGAAGCTGATGCTGAGACTGTTCGCCAGCGGAGTCGGAATCAGCGTGTTGTTGGCGGTCTTCGCGCTAAACAGGTTGTAGGTCGCCGAAGGAACAATGTTGACCTGGACGTCGGTCACTTGCGGACCGAAGGTGTCGGCGTTGCCAACGCCGGGATTACCAGTGCCAATCTCGCCTAGATTATCAAATTCATAATGGTTAAGGGAATTTGGTGTCGCGCCACGCACACGCACATAGATGCGGTTGAATTGTGGAAAGGCTGGGTCGTTGGTTGCGCCGAACACAGCCGCCTTGCCGCCGGGAGCGACGACCCCCGAAACGATCAGCGCGCCGTTCGCATCGTAAATATCAAGGTTCAGGGCACCTGTGCCCGGCAAACCCGCGCGGCCGTTGGCCAGTGGACCCAGGAGATCGAACAGGATTTTCACCGAGAACGTGCCGGTCGCCTGGGGCCGGAAATCGTACCAATCCTCGTCGCCAGGAACCGCGAACGGCGCGATCACCGCGCCGGGGTCGATCGTGGGAGGTGTTGCCGATGCGCCAACGCGGGACAGAGTTGCCGCAGTGAGTCGCGTTTCGTTATATTCAAACGGGTCGCTGTGGAAGACGACGGTTCGTCCAGCGCCGTCGCTGCCAACTCCACCCGTGATGGAGTTGAGGGGAGTAATGTCGAAGCGTTCAATGTTCGTATAGAACACCGGGCTAAGTGTTCCCACCGAAGCGGATCCGCCGCGCTGGTCGGGAGCCTGGCGAAGAATGGTCAAATCGCCCTTGTCATCGTCATTGACGATGAGCCGGTCACTGGCACTCGCAGAGCCACCGTCCACGCTGAAAGCCAGGCTGTTATTTGGCGAGGCAATCAGGGTATCCGATACGCTGATGCGGATCAGGTCGTTACCCGCCAGCGCGTCAATCTTCACCAAATCCAAATTCGAGACGTTAAACAACTGCGTAAACGTGTTCTGAGTGTAACTGAGGGTGTTGGCTGCCGACTGGATGACGTTGATGACGTCGTTCCCCGTTGTGGCGATCAAGCCCAGCGTGTCGTTTCCGCCTTGTGTATTGACCTTAATGACACTGGCTGCCGCAACTAGATAGGTGAATACTGGATAGGTAGCCACAAATTGTCCGTCAGAAACGGCAGTAAAGGTGCCTTGTCCGCCGCCGTTCATCTTGAAGTTGAGGATCTCTTCTCCCACGGTGCCGTTGACCGCGAGCGACGACGTGAGATTAGCGGACTGAATATTCACCCGCTCGATTCCGGTAAACGTGACCGGACTAAAGGCCGCCTCTTGAACCGTATTCGGGCCCAATTCCACAGTTATGGCGCCACCCGCACCGCCGAAATTCAGGACGTCGCTGGCTGACGGATTGCCGCCCTGGATGTTGATCCCGGGCACACCGGGGAAGCCGGTGTACGAATGGTTTCCGGGGATATTAAAGACGTCGTCCCCATCGCCGCCATGCAGTTCGAGCCAGGCCACGCCGGGCGTTTTGATCAGCACGCTCTGGACGGGGTTAGGCAAGGCTGGATTGCCCAGGCGGACAGTGCCGCCGGCGACGGCGGCGACCGTGAACACGTCGTCGTCACCAGTGCCGTCCACGATCAACGAATCGCCCAAACCGCCGGAGTTGACCACGCTGAGCGTCGTTGAGGTGCCGTTGACGTTGACGTAGCTGAAGCCGAGCAGTTCACCGCCCAATTGCTGCAGCTTGAGGCTGCCCGCGTTGGCGTCCGCGCCGGGGGTGAAGTAGACGACGGTGTTGCTGGCCGGCGTCGTGAGCGTCATGGCATCCGCGCCGCCCTGGCCTTTAAATAGCATTCCTTCGATGAACTGGAAGTTCACATCAATCGCGTTGAACTTGACGTTGCCGGACCCGAAGGCGGGGCCGGGTGTGTAGTTCACCGAATCCGCCGCAGTGCGCCCATTGAGAACCAACTGATCGTTGCTGTGGAACTCACGCCCCGTAATATTGATCTCGGTGAGCGAGGTGCCGGCGTTTGGATCAATGATAAACGTGTCTTCACCCGATAGCCCGCTGAGGTTGAGTTTCGTCGAGCTGTTCTTGAGGACGACTTTGGCGTCGGTGTCGAATCGCAATTCGGTCGTCGCGGCCATCCCTAGGACGTGAATCGAGTGGCCGCCATCTGGCGCGCGGTAGTCGATCGTCTGTCCGCTGCCGCCCAGGTCCAGCTCCTCGACGTTCGCGAATGCCGTGCCGACGTTGTCGAGCGATAGGAGCCCGACGCCGCTGCCGGGCCGAGGCGCGCCGTTGAAAACCGCGGCCGGGTAGTTGCTAAGCAGAATATTGGTGGTAGTGCTAACGTAGGCGACGCGGTCGAAGCCATCGCCCAGATCGGTCGTCAGTGCGCCAGAAAACTGCTCGACATTCGTGATGAGGACGTCGTCGTCGCCGCCTCCGGTGCTCAGCGCGATGTCCTCCAGGTCGATCAATTGGTAGATGTTCGTCTGCGCGCCGATCACGAGTGTGAGCGTGTTGCCGGCGAAGCTCAAGCTCGCCACATCGCCGTCATCGATGAGTAGGACATCGTCGCCGTCGCCGCCGTCGATCACGTAGTTACCGTCGCCGCCGGTCAACTGGTCGTCGCCGCCGCCACCGTGCAGTTCGGCGGACCCAGACAGGGCATCGTCGCCGTCATCGCCATTGATCGTGATGGCCAGAGTTGGACTCGGCGTCCCGACGACATCGACCGTGTCCGCGCCGCTGCCCGCGTTGAAGGTCAGCGTCGTCAGGGACGGCACTATCGTCGAGAGCGCCGTCGCGTCGATCAGGACCCCATCGTCGCCCGCGCCGGCCGTATAGGTCAGGCTCGTCTTGTTCTTGAACTTGACAGGACCAATGACGCTGCACGAAATCGAAGCGAAATCTGGGCTCTCGGTGCTGGCGCCGATGACGATCCCGCCGGCCACATAGTTGGATCGGATGTCCATCGGACCCGGCAACGAGTCCTCGAAGAACTCGGAGTTCAAGTCAAAGCCGTCGTAGACGATGACTTGCGTAACACCGTTGATCACGAGCGTGTGAATGCCGCCGAACGTCGGCACGGAGCCAAAGTCGAGACTGTTCGACTGGACCGGATTCACGGGCGTGCCAAACAGTTGCAGGAAGTCCTCGCCGCCGCCCCCCTGGAACGTGAAGCGAACCGGGATGGCGCCGTTCGTTTCGTCGATCTGGAACTTGTCATCGCCGAAAAGACCAGACACCACGATCTGCTCGATGCTTGACGTGGTGAAGTTTTTGTAGACCGTCGTCACCACGGAGGAACCGACGCCGGGAGCGGTGGTCGTGACCAGCAAATCTGTTTGATTGGGGGCCAGGGCGAATTTGAAGGTTTCGTCGCCGGTCGTGCCATCGATCGTGAGCATGTCGTTGCCGGGGCCGCCAGTGATCGTCTTCGTGGTGCCGCTGGCGTCAAAATTATGACGGAACGTGTCGTTGCCTTCGCCGCCTTGAGCCGTATCGTTACCGAGGCCCAGGATCAGCACATCGTTGCCGTTACCGAGCAGGACGTCGGAGTCTTTCGCGAAGGCGGACAGGTCAACAATATCATTCAGGTCGCCCACGTCAACGTTCACGTCTCCCGAACTAGCCGCGATGGCACCCGAGATCCCAAAGACTAACAATGCCGCCTGGATAACAGCCAGCGTGGCAAGATCAGGAGGGGCTCCGAGCGGGAGCTTAAGCGCGTAGTTCCCCGCGATTTGGGCCGGGATGGCAACAATCGACGCCACGGCAGCCGCACTGAGCGGCACGATCGCTTCAGCTTCCGGCAACCTCCGGATCGCGTCCAGGAGGGCAAACTCAATGTCGACCTGATTCGTGGAATCGGCACCATTGGCGACGAACGGTTCGCCCGGTACGAGCTGGCCCGTTGAGAAGGTAGTTCCGTTCATTGTTCCTGTAAGAACGCCCGTAAGGGGGCCGATGCCCGTGCCAACACCCAACGGGGCGGCAATAACTAACTCGATAGGGCCCACCACCGCTCCGTTCACAGTTCCGGTCATCGTTCCATTCGTGATGATCCGGGTGAGATGGTTGTTCTCATCCCCGGTAATTACGATCTTGATGCTCTTCAGGAACTCAGGATTGAAGGCCCCGGCATAGACGGTCATATGCGGAACCGAATCCGTATAGGTCAGCCAGTTTTCATCGGTGGTCACCGCAAGGTGGTTGACCTCGTTCGTGCCGGCCGTGAACGAAGTGGGGGAGATGGTCGCCATCAGGCGACGGTCTTCGAGCTGCTCAAATCGCGGCTTGTAATTCTTCCTCTGGTGCCTCTGGCGAAGTTGGCGTGCTAACGAGGCAGATCGAGTCGTAACGGATCGGGGTTTCTTCGGCACAGTAACTGCCTTGCGTTTAGAATGTGTTGGCGCACCGAGGACTGCATTCCGTCTCCATAAAGGTGGACGGAGCAATGAATTAGGCGTTCCGATGGTCTCGGTGCGCTAAAACCTAAAAAATCCATAGATTTTATGCCAGAAAGGCAGGCTAGTTGGCGAAGAATCGATTGTCAATGACTTGGCTTCCTCAAAGTCTTCCGCGTTTGACAATTTTGCCGGTTCAAGGCGCTGCCGACTGCCAGGCAGCGCGCAAAAAAAAGGCCGAGTCAGCGGGAGCTGACTCGGCCTTGTAAGGTGCCGAAAGGTTGGAAGAACCTAAAACGTCTTACCAGCGGTATTCGATACGCGTGGTAAAGCCGTCAAAGGTGATCGCATTCATCGTGTTGCTCAGGCCGGCAAAGTCATTGGTCTGCACCGCTTGAATCCACTGGTTCTGGGGTATCGAGTTGAACCAGCCGGCGACCATATATCCGCCGCTCACCCGCCAGCGGCCGCAGCAGCTTTGCCAGCCGGCTCCGAGTTCCAGGTCGAGAATGCTGATCAGGCGTCCGGCCTTCCAGCTCGTATCCACGATAATCGGATCAACATCGCTACTCTGGGTATAGCGTCCACGGAATTCGCCGGCCACGAAGCTGACCGAGCTTTTGCCGTAAACCAGGAAGCCGCTGTTGCGGGCGAATCGCATTCCGTCGATACCGAGCCGCATGCCAGCGCCGTCAAAATTCATACTGCTGACGAGCGTGTCGGTGGTGCCCGTGCCGGAATAGACGCCCCTGAAGTCCTGACCCAAGCCTGCATAGCGAACTCCCACGAGGTAGTTAACTACCGACAGGTCGCTGGCAGCCCAGACGCCCCGATAGTCGGCATCAACTAAGTCAAACTTGACATCCGAATTGGCGAAGGCAGCCAGAAAATCAGCACCCGCGTTGGCGGTGCCGGGATGAAATACCAGGCTCCGCAGGACGAGCGGCGCATTGGCGGCGACTGCGTCGACGCTGCTGCTTTGGAAGCGGGTGTAGGTCAGCGAGACGCTGCTGCAATCGTCCAGGGCGTAAGTGCCGCCGATGCGAAAACCGGCCGAGTAATCGGGGTCGGCGACGGCGGTCGGGCCGACCTGGACCGGCACCGCGGGGGGCGGGACGATGCCGCCGTTGATCGGCACGGCATACGCCACTTCGACACCGCGGGCTCGCAGGAGCATTATTTCACCAAAGATCCCGCTGCGGTGTGCCCAGACGGGAGAGCAACATTCTTCGTAGGCGTTAAGGTCAACGTTGCCGACCTGGCCCGGCGCCTGGGCCACCCCGGTGACGGGGTCAAGTCCTGCTTCCCCGCTGACGAGTTGGAACTCACCGGGGCGCGGCTGAGAATCATACCCAAAGCTGAGCTGCCCTGCCGTCGGCCAGACAGCAGCGGCCGGTCGTGACAGAAATTCGTTTGCAAATTCCTCGCAATGGGCCTGGCCCGCATAGGCCAAATGAGCCAATGCCACGAACAATCCGCGCCAATAGCATTTCATGTTTAGTTCCATATACTTGGCATATTCCTCACTAGAAGTATCGTTCCTCCCAACCGGCTCGAAGATAGAAAGCCGGATGCGCCCATTAAGCGTTGCCCGCGGGAAAACCGGAACGAGTGCGAAAACCCGCGAGACTGTAATGCGCGGAATAACCGTGCAAGTCTAAAATGGACCAGATTTTAGGCCGAATTCGCCGCATCGCCGCCGCTGCTTTGTTGATTTCGCGCCCCCATTGTTCAACACCAACCCGCGCCCCGCCCGGCAATGGCGCTGGGTGCGCGTTGAGAAACCCACCCCATTACTCAACACCCCTTCCCATTCGGGGGGCACGTCACGAACCACCGCGCTGCTCGACCGTTGATAACGCTTTTTCCTCTTCAGCACCGCCGCAGCGAATGGCGTCAGAACCACCGAGCTTCGCTGCAGATCATCGCTCCGCCATTTTCCGATCCAGGCCAAACCGATAACGATTAGCAGCGCGATTTGTGTACCGCAAATTGTTGCCAGAACTCGTTCACACTCAACCACTTACGAATTTACTTAACATAACTTAGTATCTATTTATTAACCAACTTGATAATAACTAACCCAGGGGGCTTCCAACGCACGCCGCTCGCCGCGGTGACCAGGCCGCCAGTGCCCAAACGGCATCCCCGCTCTCCTTCGCCCGATAACCATTCGCCCTCAAATCTCCCCGCGCGATAACCACAAATCCGGGGCAGCGTTCCGCTCCCGCTTCCCCGCAATCTCGCAAATTGTCAATGAGCAAGTCCTAACAACATTAGATGCGCGACCCTGGACACGTCTGGTCCACCGCGGGAAGATTTTGCCGAAAAAAACTGCGGTCCTCGCAACTCTCTCCTGCCGAATTGCGGGATTTTCGATCCACAACTTTGCCAAACGATCCAGGACCGCCTGACCCCACACCACCGTGTATCGGCGTTTCATGGTTGAGGTCGATCAAGGGAATCAAGGTGGGCAAAGACCTCCGCGGTGGTGAACCACGCGCCCGGTGCGTCCGAGGCCGCCTCCGCCGCGGCAACCTCTTCCGGGCTGAAGGCACATTCGGTCGGAATGATGAAGTTGGTGGCCGGTGAAATCTACCCGACATAGCTGCCGTTTGGCCGGCGAATCGCCACGAGCTCGTCGGCCGCCGCGAGTATCGCAGCTTGCTCCGCGGAAAGAACGATTTCTGTCATCGAGATAGCCTCCGTCATCGGCCCAGTTTGCGAATGGTTCGCGAACGCCGGCCTGGTGCCAGCGGGGCGATCATTGGTCCGCTACCAATCAAGTCTACTCTACCGCGTTCCCGCCAACTTGCTCTTCCCCTGAAACCGTTGCATCAAATCCGGATGTGCAAGCGCATCCTTCGACACCAACTGGGGCGCTGGATACGTTCCCGCCCAACTACCCGGTGACGCGGGCGAAAGTCTGGCAGACGATGATGGAGACCGATGATGAAGCGTCCCCCTCGATGTGTCAGGCACGGAGTACCATGCACAGACCTACTTGGCGACTCGGCACGTTTTGGCACAGGGCGGTTCCATGCATGACCTACTTGGCTCACCCGCATCAGCCGCCAAAACCGCCCGCTCGCTGATGGCAACTCCCCGCCGGCCGAGTTTTGGTTGGCTTGTTAGCCGCTTGGACGATTGGAGAACCGCCCGTCGCTTGACCTGCCGCCTCTCAGGTGCGACCAACTTGCCCATCGAGGTCAAACGCAATCGCTACAGGAAGCCTGCCCTACGACTATCGGTTTTCGAGCACTGCTTTGAATTTCTGCGACCAGTCGCACTCAATTCGACAAGGGAGCGGCTCGTCTTCGCGGTTCCATTGACAATCGGTAGAAAACGCAACCTGATGCTCATACTGGACGATTTGGCCCTTCTGATGATCAAATACCAACTTCCCACTCGACGCCGAAATAGTCAGAGGAATGATTGTTTCACGTTTAGTCGTCGTAAACGCAGTCTGTAAGGAATTCATTGCCGCGCTCTTGAAGTTCATATCCACATCTATTTGGTTAGGGCGGGCGTCAATTGCAGTCAATTTGAAAGCGACGACAAATTCTACGGATGATCCCAAATCATCTCCAAGTGTGACCGTGATTTTGGCGTCCCACGTTGCTCCGACTTGTGCCATTGGCGGTGGGTTGAATAAACTAATTAACTCAGAAAATCGTAAATGCTGTAATTTTTCATACTTCTCCCAGGTTCGAGCATCCAGCTTGTCCGGCTTTTTCTGCAAGTCAGTCCTTGCTGGCTTGCTTTCCGCATTCATCAACACCGTGTGAGAACCGGCTGCAAATAGCCTATCCAGATGGCGCTGCACATCATCGGTTGCACCTGCACCGGCTTGCATCCCGTTCCCAACCTCAGCAATTCTCTTCTGCCCGCCCGGCAATACGATTTCCGCTTTAATCGGCTTAGAAACAACTTCGACGGTTAATCCTTGGATTTTCTGCTTACCCTCTCGGATAAAGCCCCAAGACATTTGAGATTGCGACTTATATGATTTATCAGCGACTGTAACAACAAGTGAACGAGAACTACTTTCCTCAGTCGTCGATCGAATCGCGTCGAACCGCCACAGGAGTTTTGGGCCCTGCGCGAGACAATGCCCATTTGGCAACGAAACCAATCCAATTAATAGGATGGCGAAAACGCTTAATCTAGGGTAGACCATAAACACTCAGGTAATGTGATACTAAAATCCCAATCCAAATGTTACGCTTGCATTGGGCTGGAAACAGTCTTGGTAAAGATCGTCCGCAACCTTCGAACTAACTAGCCAAGCGTACCTCAGAGCAGCCGCATAATTTCCAGTTGCAATCAAGCCTCGGCATTGTTTTTCATTGTCGTCGACCTGGAAACGTTTGCTTGACGGCACAGCGTCCTGGGGGTTCGCGGGAACCGGAATACTATACTTTGCGACAATTCGTGCAGCTAGCAATGCAACAAGTAAGTTCCCATCTTGAAATGCAGCATCCCGAGTTTTAAGATAGTGTCGCTCGCCTGTAGATAGATTATCTAAAATCAGCGCTTTCGATGTTTCTTTCAGTTTGTCGCTCGCTGCGAAACGAGTCGCCTCGCGAAGGGTTTGTATGCTCAAGTCAAGGCGGTCCTCAAGGCTTATCGAGCTAGTATCCACCCAGTAACTCGAGTCTCCATTAGCAAGCCGTCCGACATTGATGGCAATCGTTGCACTTTTTGTACGGTTTGCACCTGCCAATAAAGCATCGTCATCAGGATTCAACGCACGGCGCGCGAATCTAAATGCATCGTAGTGCTCGCCTAAACTGGAATGAACCTGAGCCTGGATTACATCGGCAGAGTGCAAGAGAAAACCGGCCGACTTTCCGCTCGTCGGCAATCGGGGCAAAAAATTATCTGCTAATCTGAATTCTTTTAGGTCACTGAGCGCGTCGCTATGTCGGCTTAGAGCTTGAAACGCGGACGCTCGACGTAAAAGCGCTTCGCCCCAGTTAGGAACCAGTTGAATTGAACGGTCATAGTGCTTAATTGCGATCCGGATCGTTTCGGTATCGCTCCAATTACCATCGTGCCACGGGAACGAGTCATTCCATTCGATGCCAATTGATTGCGCGATAATCAGATTAGCTCGATGAAAGTTCCACGTCGCATCCGAGAGCTGATTCTCATACGGCCAAGCGTTGAATAACTCCTCACTAGTCACGATTCGCTGGAGGGCTACATCAATTTCCTTGTCAGTCCAAATTCCGACTTGCGAATTGTATACGAGTTCGTATCGCCAAACGTTTTCAGATCCAAACACGCTATCCAACGCCACGGGAGGACCGCGACGCTGAAAGACCCATTCAGGCGTCAAACGTGTAGCTTGCCGCGGCACAAAAGTAGCGTGGCTCCAAAAACTAGGAAGAATGGTTACTTTCCGAAAATCAGGATCAATCAAGTCAGGATCGAGCGGAATCGAACCAGCTGGGGTTCTCACCACAATAGTTGCGAAACCAGTTCCATGGCCAGAGCCAGCGGTCCGTGTCACCTCGTATTGGATTCCCCCGATTTCGACCCACAGCGGGTTTAGCGTATCGATTTGTCGCTGTTTGGCTCGTCTATTGATAAATGTGTCAATCCCGGCCAATTGTCGCAAATCGTTTAATTCAATTCCGGTTCCCTGAAGCACACTTGTAAGTCGGTCAATTTCGGCGTTCGGAGCATAAGACGACTTCGAAACATGAATGGCGCCGGAAATCGCGTGCCGAAGCCCGGCGACATACAACAAATCTGATTGAGCAAGCAATGAAAGCGCAATCGTTTTGGTTCTTCCATCGCCGAATAAAAGAACGACTCCATCCGATGTAATGCCTTGAATGGTGGCATGCACTCGGTGCCTGCAACTTGCGTCGTACCAGTATCGCATTTCACCAGCGATAGTTGACTGTAGGGAGCAACATACGAACAATAAGACAACGACCGAATTTGAGTATGAGCGGAGATTGAACATGGAGCATTCATGAATGAATAGTTTGTACTGTTGGGACAATCCATAGCAAAAACGGAGGCCAGGTGCAACCGAACTGACACCTACAACGGTTCTTCCAATGGTGGCAGTAAATATTCGCCTAACTGGCCCTCGATCTTCTCGCGATACTTGCTCAATGCGTCGGCATTAACTTTAACATCAGCCATGGTTGCTTCATTTACGTCGGCGTCGAAAATTACATCTGACAACATGGCTCGGTATGTATCAATTACTCCGCGCAGTCCCCAGCCGTATTCTATTGCAGTCTCCCTCGCCTTCAAGGTCGAAACATCGTTAGGTGGTACATGTGTCATTTCTTCAAAGTTGTCTTTCAACAGCCGCTGGCGCGCCAGAGCTTCTTTAAACCAGAAATCTCTATCTTCCTCCTGCCGGTCCCTGTGGGCTTTTTCCGCCCGTCGAATCATTTCACGTAGCACGCCAACTTCGGTGAATAGTTGCGGGAGGTGAATGAGCCTGTTCTGGTTACGAAATACGGAAGAAAAATGCTTCATTGCGTATGTTAGGGCGTCGCTGTCGTCCCGCAACGAGTTCCAGGCGGACTTTGCCTTGATTAGCACCGGATTTCTGTAATTGGGACTGCCTGAAGCGAGTGCTGCGGATATGTGACCCAAAATCTCCCCTACATACTTCGTGGCGCGATCCTTGGGCGATCCGTTCAGATTCCCAAGGGCAAATAGCTGATCAGCATTTTTCCTCAATTCGGGAAATCCCCCTCCGACCTTCCTCAATACGCCTGAATTGCGGAATTCCCGAAGGGTCAACGGGTGCGACAAAGCCTCCGCGTAGGCGTTGAGATCGAGATTGTCCAGAGATAACTCACCGCGAATTCCCTGCAGAATCGGATCATCAGGATCTTGCTCGGTGACCGGCAACGCGATGCCGAATGCCATCCACATGACAGCCAAACGCACAACAAAAGGGGGTTTCATCTGGCAGGCCTTCGCCGAATCAAGTGGATACCATGATAGCAGTGCGCCGACTGGGATGTTCCAGCCGGCGCTTCGAAAACTACTAGCCGAGGTTTACTTAGGTTAGGAACACGGGGATTTTAGCTGCTTTGGCGACATCAGGCTTAAGTCCAAACGCGTGGACAAGTCGCCCATCCATGTCGCGTTCAGACTGGCACCATGCAATATCGCTTTGTCGAATCTCCATATCCAAATCGTATTCCTTTTGCGCTTGCTTATACGCTTTCTTCCATGACGCGGAGAGATTGTCAGCAAACGGTTGCCGGTGACCAACCGACAAGATCGGGTTGCTCTGGTGAAACCCTTTCCCAGCTTCGATCTGGTTGATTGTTATCAGATCGGCGCGCGGATCGATGGGCTGAATCAATCGATTAACACCGAATCCACACCCGTAACCCTTGACTTCCTGCTCTGCGAAAATGGCCTTCGCATCGAACTGTAAGCCGTCCCAAGATTTCTGATAGTGGAACTCGTACAATCGAATCTTCGCAAGAGGGGCGGGCACTTCGACAACCTCCATAGAATACGAGGCTGCAGCCGTCAAATCGTCTACGATGGCATTTACCTTACGACCGACGGTATTCTCCAGAACACGTGTGACCACGCGAGAAATCAGCCAACCCGCTGCGGCAACGACAACTTCTTTCGCGATCCACCACAGGACTGGATTCGCCTGAGCTGACCTGTTTGTTGAAGCGACTCCGCCAATTGCGGCTGCTCCTACGAGGCCAACTTTCATCGCGTCACGGCGGGTCAATTCGATACCGGCAAAACTGACCTGATCAATTGACGCTTGATATTGCCGAGCGGCATCAACTACGAATCGCTTCGAACCCCGACTGCGCTCATGATGGTAGGGGACGACGTTCTGAAACTTCATCAGCGAGCCTCCTGAAAAGAGTGGAAAAATCCTCAACCAAAGTAACATGCCGCCTGGTGTGGTTCACCAGGCAACGTCTAGTTCGTTCACTTCACCGAAATATTGGGAAATCTTCACGAAAAATACAACCTGCAGAACGCGTATCTCGCCGTCGCGCATTCATTGCGTAGACACCAAGTCGGTCGTCTAGCCCGAAATGCTGCGTCAAGAATTTCTGAGCGATCTACCGGCGACCCCTGAACAACCACAAATCCAAACCACCTTCGAACGCCTCCTCGCCCTCGCTGTCTAGCAAACACGCGATGGGAGGCGTTCGCCTAAAGTGCAGATGGTAGGGAACGAAAGGTTTAATCACCGGCAAGCCTCCTGGAAAGAGGGGCTAAAACACGTCTAGCCAAAGTAACCTTGCGCCGATCGTAAAGCAAGAGTCGTCTTGTCGATTATTTGGCACGCGTCGATGGGACATTGGGATACCGCGGAACGGTTCGCGCGGAAACGGGACGGCTCGTCCGAAGCGATGGCTTCAGACTACGGGGGCCTGGCATCAGCCTTGCCACCCTACCGGCATATCCGGTTGTTGCCAGGCGCTCATGCCGCCGTCGATGAGGAGCATTTGGCCGTGGGTGTGTTCGGCTGCGTCGCTGCAGAGGTAGACGGCGGCGCCGCCGCAGACGTCGCTGTGGGGGACCTGGCCGTTGGGAGTGTGGAGTTCCATCCAGCGGCGGAAGCGTTGGTTGGTGTCGATGATTGACGTGAGGGGCGTGCGGACGAGGCCGGGGGCGAGGCCGTTGACGCGGATGCTGTGGGGGGCGAGGGTGACGCAGAGGGACTTGACCATGGCTTCGATGGCACCCTTGGTCGAGTCGTAACAGGTGTGCGTCGGTTCGGCGAGCCGGCCGTTGATGGAGCCGATCAGCAGCACGCGGCCAGCGACGCGGTTCTGCACCCACCGCCAGGCGAACCGCTGCGTGAGAAAATAAACGCTCGACACATTCAGCCGCCAGGTTTGCTCCCAGGTGGCCCAGTCCATTTCCAGGAAAGGGAGGTCCATGTAAGTGCCGGCGTTGTTGACGAGAATATCAAGCTGCGGCATGACGCGAATGGCCTGGTCGAACAGGGCATCGACGGCTTCGATGGTCGGCCCCGCGAGATCGCCCGTGATGAACTGGGCCTGCACCCCTTTTTCCTGACAGACCTGCAGCACCTCTTCCGCATTCTCATCCCGCTGCCGCCCATGCAGCACGACATTGGCCCCCGCGCTGGCAAAGGCCTCGGCAATGGACCGGCCCACGCCTTTGGTGGAGCCAGTGATGAGAGCGGAATGGCCGCGGAGGTCGATCATGTACCAGACTTCTTAGCGATATAGGTTTGAAGCCGAGAATGGAGCTTAGCCTCAAAGGCGGTCAGTTCTGCCAAGGAGAGAGCTTCTAGCTCCGCGTCGGTTGAAATCACGTCACCGAAATACTCTTGAAATGTTGTAATTCGACCGATGTGCGTCCCGACAACGAGAGCTTCCTCATACGCCGCTTTATATGTCCGGTCATATTCGATGCGATATGGTTCATTGTGCATAGATATTCCCCTTCGACCCTTAATCTATCTTTTTCTCTGGCGGCGAACGATCCACAAATGGCGCGGTCGCGAATACGCCGCGGATGAACGTCAGCGTGGCGATGAACAGCACCGAACTGAGCAGCAGCGCGAGGGCCAGGCAGATGGCGAAGTAATCGCGCATCAAAACGAAAGCGGGTGGAGCGACGCTTTTTGGCGCGCGGCGGATCACGGGGCCGGGGCTCTTGGTCAGTTCCTTGGCGTCTTCTCGCCAGGCGTCCCATTCGGATTGCGCGGACGGGTCGCCATAGACTTTGAACGCCTGCTGGCGGCCGTAGACCAGGCCCGCGCTGACGGTGGCCAGCATGGTGATGTAGAGGATGATATCGAGCAAACGGAAACGCATGAGCGTGATGTATCCTACTTATCGAACAACTCATGCACGGCCGCGGTCATGGTGCCGACGGCGGTGAGGATCGTTTCATCCGCATCAGGATAGAACAGCGGCGAGTGGAGCGAGGGCGGCTCTTGGCCCAGTTCCTTGAACCGCGCCAGCCGTTTGCCGTTCACGGCGCCGAGGCGGTACATCAAAATCGGCACGCCGGCTCGGCCATACTCGCTGAAATCTTCGCCGCCCATCGAAGGCTCGCCCGGTTCGACGTTGTCGTCGCCCAGCTGTTTGCGGAAGAGTTGATTCAGTCGCACCGCGAGCTTCTCGTCGTTGAACGTCGCGGGAGTGCCGTCGGAGTAAGTGATGATCGGCTCGGGCGCTCCCGAGGCAATGGCCACGCCCTTGGCTTTGCGTTCGATGGCGCTTTTGAGCTGAGCGCGAACCTTGTCGGTGTAACTGCGGACGGTGAGTTGCAGGTGGCAAGTGTCGCCGATGATGTTGTGCTTAGTGCCGCCGTGGATGGAGCCGACGGTGATGACGGCCGGCTCAGTCGGCTTGACTTCGCGGCTGACGATGGTCTGCAGCGCGACGATGAGCTCGGCCGCTTGCACGATGGGATCAACCGTGGTGTGCGGCATCGCCCCGTGGCCACCGCGGCCGCGGACGGTGATATCGACGCTATCGACGTTGGCCAGAATGTAGCCGCCGCGAATGCCGATCCGGCCGGTCGCCAGCCCGGAATCGCAATGCAGGGCAATCGCATAATCGGGCTTGGTGAACCGCTCGAACAGTTTGTCTTCGAGCATCTTGCGAGCGCCGGAGCCACGCTCCTCGGCGGGCTGACCGAGCAGGATCAGGGTTCCCTTCCACGAGTCCTTGTGGGCGGCAAAGTACCGCGCGACGGCAACCAGGTTGGTGATGTGAATATCGTGGCCGCAAGCGTGCATCACGCCGACCTCGCCGCCGGTTTC
>JAYTUF010000757.1:0-4129 GCA_043744755.1 Anatilimnocola sp. | reverse complement strand
TCTTTCGCCAAAGACTCCCGACCCCGGCGATTCTTCAATCAATTGCCACCGAAGATGCCGGTGGCATACCATACGCCGTTTGTCCCGCGCTTCATATCGTAGCCGAAGTGAGCGTGCCGGGCACTAACGGCCGACCAATGACCGGAAGATTGGCTCCAGCTATGCACGCATTCCTCGGCAGCAGCGACGAGCGTTTGCCCCGGCCAACTTTCGGCACAAACTTCTTTTGAAGAGCCGCCCCCCAGGCCGCTGTTGATCTGATGAAATCGCGCCTCCCAATTGTGATGCCCTTGCAAATTAATGCTCGCCTGATGGACGGAATGTTTCTCCGCTTCGCTGCTCAAGTAAGCACTATGCGGCGACCACGCACTCTGCGGCGCCGCGGCATGCGTCCGCACCGCGAACATTAGCGTTCGCTGCGTCAGCGTGCCCGCGGGCAATTCGCACAAGGTCTTCAGCCGCGCTACGGAGATCGCACCTCGGCTGAAGGGATAGATGGTAACGACATAACCAAAGTGCTTTTGCTTCTCGTCGCGCAAATCGATCATCGCCAGCCCCGGCCCGCGGTGCAGTTCCGCGAAGGCGCGATGTTCAAGAAGTTTGATCTCTTTATCATCGGACTGCTTGATGACTGTCGTCGTGGGCAGTTTGAGGAGCGTCAGCCTGGCCATTTGCGAACGCATGGCTTCGGCGGCAAATATGTTCACGGCCAACTTCTCATTGCTGCCCTCCTGCGCGGGGTCAGCAAACCAGATGAACAGCAGTTGCTTCGCTGCTGCGGCGTCTTTCATCGCCGCGCGGTAGTCCGTTTGCCAGGTAAGTTCGTTGGTGGTTGATCCAGAACTTTCCGTTGCCGCAATTGGCAGCTTCACCGTTTCTGCGGCGTGGAGCTTCTGGCTCCCAAGCGTGATCGTTGCCAGGGCCAGAATCAGCCAACGTCGATTGCGCATCAAGAAATCCCCTTTCAAACCCTGCCGATTGTCCGCAGGGTACTTGTTGTGATGAAAAATCCAGGGGGGCAGGACTGGATGGCGAACGCTGGGTCGGAAAGTACATTTCCGATTCCGATGCGCCTGATCAGACTAAATTGAGTGAAGCCAATGGTTATGACGGTATGGCGATTTGCGTCAAGTGGGCAAAGAATGCCCGATGCATGATTTACAGCGGCTCAGAAGTTTGCAGAATATGGGAACAACGTGCGGGCACGCTCTGGTTCCCTCTTCGGTGGAACCGATGGTTACTAGTCCAGGGCTGCGGCCGCTCGTCGATCTACATCAAGGTGGCGATATGATGCATAAAATCGTGTTCGGCGGCATTCTCGCGATAATCGGACTATTCCTTTCTTCGTCTGCGTTTGCTCAAAACGATGCTCCAGCCGCCGTCGAGAAATCGGCACAGGCCCTCGATGCCTGGCTGGGAACCGGTACCAACGGAAAAATCTGGCGAGATTATCTGCTGCTGAAAAAGCTGATCGCCGAAACCACCGGCGATCGGGAAGCTAATCCTGCCGTCCTGGTCGAGGTTTGGCGGCGGTTCACCAGTGGCGAAGCGGGCTTGGAAGGAACACGCTTTCAACAGGTTCGCCAGGATCTGGAACACTATCTCAACGAGCGGTTGCATCTCTCCCGGTCCCAAGTTGCCGCCCTCGCAAAAGACGCCGCTGATTACGCGCCGCCGACTCCGCAGGAAATTGCTCAAGCCGAAACAGCGTTGAAACAAGCAATAGCGCAATTGAATGCGACGCTCGGCCGAATGCCGCGGGCCAAGGGGGATGTCGCCCGCAAGTATTTGGGTGCTCAGACGCTGCAAGGCCTGGCAACTGGGAAGCAAGTTGACTCCGTCGAACTCGATGCCTTGGCCACGCGGCTCGGCAAGTACCACTGGCGAATTTATGACAAGCAGTATGTCGATTTGGTTCCCGCCCTTAAGTTCCGCAATGAAACGAAAGTCGAAGGTCTGGAAGGCGCGGCATATGGGCGAGTGCGGACTGCTCTCAATCGGGTGCGGGACCTGCGGACTGCTGCGGATGACAAAGATGGCAAAGCCGCCTATCAAGCCAGTGTTGAAGACCTAGTGAAACACCTGGACGCTGCTGCCAAACTGGTTGGCGAAAATCCCAAGCCGGCCGCCATCACCGAGAAGGAGGACCCGCTCCCCTTGCCGCCGATCGCGCTCGCCGCCGAGGCCCTCGCCCGGTTGCAAGCCAGCGGCCAAGGAAACAACTCGGGGAACAAATCGGGAAGCAAGCTCGCGCAAGAAGCGGTCACGGGATTTAGCCTGCCGAACCTAGTGGCGTATACCTCGCGGGATTTTCTGGGCGGCGGTCTCGAACAAGAGATCAACCGCACGCAACCCGTGAATGACAACATTCTGGGAACCAGCGTGTACGGCACGGCGCGTGTCGTCGGCGAGACCGATGTGAAGATGCTCACCAACCCGCAACAGGCCGGCTACCAAATTTTTCTCAATGCCGTCGCTCGTTCTAATACCGTCGGCTACAACGGCCCCGTGACCATCTTCAGCACCGGCGTGACGCAGTTGCACGGCCAGAAAAAGATTCATTTCGATGACGACATCGGCGGCATGATTCCCGCTCCGGCCACAGCCACGGCTGCGACCAGCACGACCATCAACAATGTCTGCGCTCGCAGCCGGCTCGTCACGCGGATCGCTTGGAAGCGGGTGATGGGCAGCAAGAGCCAGGCCGAAGCCATCGCATCGGGCAACGCCGCGGCCCGCTTGCGCGGGGAAATGGATACGCAGGCCACCAGTTCCACTCGGCAAGCGAACATTAACTTCCAGGAAAAGTATCGCCGGCCGTTACTGATCCGCGGTGAGTATCCACGGCAGTTCGTCACGGCCAGCAGTTCGCACCTGATGCAGATTGCGATCTCGCAACTGGGCAACGGCCAACTCGGCGCGCCCGATGTTCCGCCCGCCGCGCCCGCTGCCGATCTCGCGGTGCAGTTGCATGAGTCGTACGTCAGCAACTTCGCCCGAGCCATGCTGGGCGGCCAGGAGTTCACCTCGCTTGACCTGCGGCAGATGCAGGAGCGGATGGGTGGCAAGGTCAAGTCGGTGGAAGAGCTCGCCCAGGAGCGGGCTGCCAAGTCGGGCGAAGATACTCCGCCGAACATTCCCGAAACTATCGAGAGCCTAGCCGACACGTTCATCACGTTCGACGACGACATGCCGGTGCGCGTTGAGTTCCGCGACAATCAGGTGCTGATCGTCGTCCGCACTAAGAAGCTCGAATCGCGCGTCGAGAATGAAGATCCCAAAGCGCCGGAAGAGCGGCTGCTGCTCGCCCGCCGGATCGAAATCTCGGCCCTGTATCAGGTTGTGCAAGAGGGCGACAGCACCGTGCTGAAGCGCGATCCCATCGGCGTGAACACCGCCTTTCTCGATCCCGTCGCCAAGGACGAAGACGCCAATCGCCGCCGGCTCGGCAAGCGGCGGATCACCGACCGCTTCCGCGAGGATGTGTTCCCCGCCGAGATGAAGCTCGGCCCGCTGGACTTTTCCAAAGGCCAGAGCAACAAGAAGGCGTTCGGCAATTGGTCGAGCATGCCCGCGATGCCCGTCGAAGCCGTGAAGTCCGCCGCCGGCTGGTTCAGCATCGGCTGGTCGTTGCCGGAAGTCCCGGTGAAGACACCTGAAAAGAAATCAGAACAGAAGAAATCAGAACCGAAGAAGAAAGCCGCCGAACCGGCAGTGTAAATGCTAAACCACTCGCCCCCGAGCCTGTCTCGGGGGTTCACCGGCTTTGGCACTAGAGAGTCTTCACGCGGCACTTCCTTGCTAACGCGGCGGGCTACCTATGCTTCGCTAATCCGTTTGTAACGACTATTCTGTTCGCAACTGAACAGGTGTTCGAGCCCTCGTTCAAACCGCCGCGAACCCCTTGCGATGGGCGGGTGTCGTGTCCTATATTCCAAAGGTATCCTTGATTGCAGACCTTGCCTGCGGGCATGGCGAAATTGGCAGACGCGCAAGATTCAGGTTCTTGTGTCCGAAAGGACGTGGAGGTTCAACTCCTCTTGCCCGCACTTGAAGTTGGTCCCTAGCGGTGTTGGAAATTGGAAAAGAGCCTGCGAGCCAAACCTCGCAGGCTTTTTTTGTTCCTACT
>JAYTUF010000756.1:0-4137 GCA_043744755.1 Anatilimnocola sp. | reverse complement strand
CTGCCACCGGCTTCGATGTTGCTGGAGCCGGGGCCGGGCGTGGGTGGACCGGGGCCGGGCGTGTTGCCCCCCTCGCTGCCGCCCGCGATGATTCCCGTCAGCATGCCCACCGTGCAGCTCCTCTTCGCCAAACCCGAAGGGATGCAAGTGCGGTGGGATGTCGGCGGCGTCGCTGCGTTCGATTCGTCGCCCCTCGTGGTGCCGGGTCGGCAGAACTTTCCGCAGGACGGCATCTATCGCTTGAAGATCACGAATGTCGGCGGGCGTGAAGGTGTGGAGCTCTATCCCACGGTCGAGATCGCGCCGACCTCGCCGCGATCCGAAGCGTTCCTCGCCCACAACGCGATTCCGATGCAGTTCACCGAAGAAGACTTCGACCAAGTGCTGGCCGGCAACTTCGTCACCAAGGTGATCTATCTGCCTGATCCGGAATTCCAAGAACTGGCTCTGGCCGGCGTGGAAACCTTGGTCAGCACGCGGCTCGATCCGGGTGTCGATCCGATCGAAGAAGCCGATCGCCGTGGCGCCATTCTGGCCGTCATTCGCGTCGGCAACAAAGACGTTGAATTGCCCGGCAGCGTGACGGGTCCGGAGTTTGGTTATGGCGGTGGCGAAATGTACGGTGGTGGCTACTGCGGCCCCGGTGGCCCCGGCGGTTATGGAGGTGGTGGTTACCCTGGCAGCTTGCCGCCGAACTATGTCGCAGGTATGACGGCTCCGCAATATGGCATGACGACGAGCGGCACGCCCATCGGCCTGCCTGGCCCGCCGCACATTCCGCTCGGCGGTCCGGCCGGCCTGCAATCGCACGTGATGAGGAACCACACCCAGTACCAAATCCCTGGCCCGACCGAGCACTTCAAAGTGAACGTCCGCCAACAACCGGGCTTTAATTATCCCAAGCCGGTGAACAAGGTTCACATCCGCGAGCAGAACATCCACGCCGCTTATCAGTTCGGGCAACCGCACTACGATAAGCACGAACGGATTCCTGGCGGCGGACCAGGCTACCCGCCGCATCACGGGCGATAAGAGTGCTGAATAAGACTCACTCCCTCTCCTCGGTATTCCTGGTACTCCAGGTAAATACGGGGTGAGGGTTGGGGTGAGGGGCGTTGCCTCGCGACCATCGGCCTTGTGCCGGTGGGGCGCTCACTGGCCAGCTACTGGCAAAAGTCCTAGATTTTTTCGCGACCACGGGGCTTGTCCCCGTGGAGCGCTCACTGTGCAGCTAGGGAGCCGATTAGTGATGGCCCCACCGGCACAAGGCCGGTGGTCGCCGGAAGCTTTCGATTGATATCAATCTGTAGCCGACCAGTGAGCGCCCCACTGGGGCAAGCCCAGTGGTCGCGAAGAGCGGAAGTTAAATTAATCGCGATCCTTACGCGTCGGGCTACCAGAGACCATGCGAATGACAACTCAGCTCACTGCCATCGTCGCGGCACTACTGCTCTGCTCCGCCGTCCTCGCACAAGACGCGCGGCATTTTCAAGACACCGCCGACATGCCGCCGGGCTGGGTGGGTCTGAAACAATTGCAGCGCGGCGGACCTCGGCCTGGGTACTTTCAACCGGTCAAGGTGACAGGACCAGCAGGCAGCACGATCGCTCTCGCCGAAGAGGGTGGCTTTCCGCTGACCGACAAGAACTTCGCGCTGGCGGGGATGTTGATCGGCCAGGTCTATCGTCTGAAAGTGACCGGCATTGAGTTTCACGAAGGGGAAGAAGTCTATCCTTCCATCGAAGTGATCGACCGCCTCTATCCGCCGCCGGGACAGGCCGCCCGCTTTCCGATTCCCGTCGAACTGACATTTGAAGAACTCGAAATGGCCCTCAGCGGCAAGTACATCACGCGCGTGATCTACATCGAAGAGCCCAAAAGTGCCCTGCCCATTCGCGAGGAACCGGGTCGGCAGCGTTACCACGAAGTGGTGCCCGGCGACGATCCGCTGCAAGTCGCCGACCGCCTGGGCCGGCCGGTCGCAATCCTGCGGATGGGTTCGCGGATGCCCACGCCGGAATACGTGGATGGCAAATTCATGTATTTGAATCCGCCCTATGTGAAACACGAACAGGCCCCGCCGAAGGTGAATCGTCGCGACGGCATCGAGCCGCCGCTCGAAGCGCTGCCTGTGCAAGGCAAGAAGAACTACATCGTGCCCCGCGTCCCCGCCCGCGAAATGTACGGGCCCTAGTGCAGCGTCAATGACTGAATTTAGGGTAGCCGCGGTCGCCAGACCGCGGGGAATCACTCGGGAAGTTTGCGAATCTACCCACGTTCTGGCGAACGCGGCTACACGAGGATCATGCCGATGAACCACGCCAAACAGTTCCTAGTGATTCTCGCCTTGCCGCTGCTCACCTTCTGCTCTTGCAAAGGCCTCGGCGTGCCGTTCAAGCCGCTGCTGTCGACGGGCGAAACGCCAGCGGTCGCTGCGACTAACAATCCAACAGTCCCCACTGCAACCTCAACCCCCGTTCCCGCGCCGCCGCAGGGAACCTTGCTCTCCTTGCAGCGCAAACCCATTGCCATTCCACACCGCACCGCCGCCCAGCGACCGCCGCGGTTGGTGCAACCCGTGGGCTATTATCCCGGCATCAACGCGCCGCAATCGTTGCCCGATAACGCTTACACCGGTCAGCCGATGGAAGGTGGTCACCACGCGGGTCACGGCAGCGGCTGTGCATGCTGCGGCGGTGGCGGTGGGCCGTTTCAGTTCAGCGTTGAACCAGGTGAAGACCCCTACGGCGGCTGGATGCCCGATGGCATTAAGAAGCCCTGGCCCGCGGATGAATACATTTGCGATGGCGGAGACATCAACGAAGACGTCCGCGTGAAGCAGAATTGGGACGTCGTCGGTCTTGATCCCGAAGACACCGTCGCCCACTTCGATACCGTCGATGGCAAGACCGAAGTTACGGCCAGCAACAAGTGCTGCATCTATGCTCCGCGGTTCGCTGCCGTCCGCCGCGTTATCAATCCGCTGGTGCATGAAGGACACGAACGGATCGCCGGCGTCGAGAAGCCGACCAAGCTCAACGTGCATCAAGAACTGGGTCAGCCCACGACGGCTGTGCAGCCCGAGCAGGTCGTCGCCGATCTGCACATCGATCCCGCCGTCACATTCCGCGATCAGACCCGCGGCATCGGCCTCGAGAGCGTGATGAATCCGTTCCTCGCCCGCGGTGGCTTCATGCCGCACGAGAATCTGAAGCTCATTCAGCGCGGCGTGTTCGAAGCCAGCGAGAAGGCGGTCCTTGCCGAGCGGACCGAAGCCGCACTTGTCTGGACGAACACGCAAGCGGTGCAAGTCATCATTGACGGCCAGATGGCCCACGAAGCCCGGTTCGCGGCGAAGCCGGAGTCGACCTACACTTACGAACTCGACGGCAAAGCCCGCGTGCGAATCTGCAAGATCGCCAGCAGTTGCGATGCCCAGGTCGGCGAGTTCGTCGAGTTCACCCTGCGGTTCGACAACGTGGGGGATCAAAAGGTCGGCAACGTCACGATCATCGACCACCTGACGCCGCGGTTGGAATACGTCAAGGACAGCCAAAGCAGCACCGTCGCCGCCGAGTTCAAGACTCAGGAGAACCCCGACACGCTCGTCCTCCGCTGGGAAATCAAAGACCCGCTCGAAGTGGGACAAGGCGGCCTGATTCGCTTCAGGTGCCGGGTGAGGTAGGCAGGAAATCAGCCGGCACGTGTTAGTGTACGGTTCGCGTCCTGCGGCCGATCCTAAATATCTCCGGGCATCTACCGCGAAGCGGTTCCACAGCAAAGCCCAGGGTCGCCGGTCCTCCGGCGCACCCTGGGTGACGGTGTGTGAAAGACGCGGTTACGCCGAAGGCGTTATATAGACCCGCCCCGCGTCTGACGCCTTCGCGTGAAACATGCCGCGCGTCAATCCCACGCATAACGCTCGTCGAGCTCTACGCCATATTTGCGGCAGATGCGGCGGAACTCGTCTTGGTATGTGACAGTCTGGTGATGTTCTTCCTGGTTGCGGATGTATTTTTGCACGCGCGGCACATCGGCTGGGCTAATTGAGAACGCACCGTAGCCAGATTGCCAGTAGAAGTCCGCCAAACTCGTCGATTGGTCTTTCACCCATTTTGAGGACTCGCGCTTTAGCTC
>JAYTUF010000755.1:0-4139 GCA_043744755.1 Anatilimnocola sp. | reverse complement strand
TCACTTGCACCGTCACGCTGACAATCGAACCCGAAGGGGCGTTGGCCAGAGTGCCGCCGCCCGTGTCTTTAACGAAACCGGAGCCGCTATCGACGAAGATCACCGTGGCGGCTTTGGGCTTCCAGATGTAGCCGTTGAGCGCTGTGGCCACCGCGGCATCGACGCTGGCTTTGCTGGAACTGGGTAAAGCCGCATTACGGCT
Organism: Anatilimnocola sp.; assembly: GCA_043744755.1. Classification (GTDB taxonomy): domain Bacteria; phylum Planctomycetota; class Planctomycetia; order Pirellulales; family Pirellulaceae; genus Anatilimnocola. The sequence goes on along the minus strand of JAYTUF010000755.1, from coordinate 3,937 downwards.
GCCAACCGCGGCTGCCGCTCCGATGCCCTGCGAAGACATCAGTAGAATGCCAAACTCGACCGTCGCCAGCAGCACCATCAGCAGAATCGGCAACACCATGATCAGCTCGAGGGAGAGCGCGGCTCCCCGCCGAGTGCGGTGTTTAAGTTTGTTGAGCTGTTTCATGATCATTTGATTCATGGGCATGTGATTCATTGATGTTGCGGAAGTTGTGAGGTATCGCGTCAACGCTTGGCAGCATTGCGTGGTGTTTTGTCAACCAATCCGTGCGAGATACTTCAATTTCTGCTCAATACTTATAGCCCTTGACTACGAAGCAACATCCAGGCCAAAGTCAGCCAGGTGCCGATGGCGACCGGAATCGCAAAGGGCAACACGCGTTTCGCTTTCTTAGCTTTGCCATCCGCGGTCATGGTTCCGCCGCCGGCGCCGGCCGTCAGGTACTTGCGCTGGGTGGAGGAGATGCCGCTGGTCACCACGCTGCCGAACATCAGGCTCATCGCCATCAGCGAAGCAAAGCCGGCCCCGCACGCGAAGGCGACCAGGATGAAGACCGGGCCCAGCCAGGCGCCGAGAGCCGCGAGCATCTTCACGTCGCCCATGCCGCCGCCGCCCAGCAGCCAGGGGAAGATCAACAGTCCGAAGCCGATCACGAAGCCAGCGATCGCCATCAGGGGCCCAAAGCCGCCCGGCGCGAACGAGTGATAGATCAGCCCGAGCACCGCCGCGGGAACGGTGAGCCAGTTCGGGATCTTGCGCGTCTGGTAGTCGGTCACTGCCGCAGCGGTGATGAAACCGGCGACGAGCGCAACGTAGTCATATCCCACGGTCATAGGCGGCCTGCCTCTCTGGTGCGGTAGTCAGCCTCGCTGCGATCGCGCAGCCAGGCAATGTCGTCTGCAACTCTACGTCTTCCCGGTGATGATGCGACTTCTTGCCGCGCCTTCACCCGGATGTTGCCTTGCGGCAACGCTCACTCCCGCACTGACCATCATTCAGGCGTCACAACCGCCACAACCCAATCTCAGGAATCGATCTTAGGAATCAACGTCGTCGCGCGGCGGCGGACCGAATGGTCCCCCGCGGTCACAATCGACAAACGTATGACCCGGATCGACATACACCGAAGGAGGAAAAGGTCCAAATCCAGCAAACGAATAGCTTTGATCGATCGAGAGATAGGCCTCGGCCGTATCTCCCATTTCATCCAGAATCGCATCGCGGGCTGCGGCCAGTCCGCCGACGATTCCGAACACCACCACCACGGCGAGCAGCGTCCACTCGAACGAGAGCACGCCGTCTTCTTCCCGCCACATTGAAGTCATCAAGTTTCGCATCGCATCACCTCCAGCCGAGTTGGGCGAATTCGTCAGATCAACACGTCCGCGTGAATGGCATTTCGCTTACGAATCGCTATCCAGCACCTGCTGCGGCGATTGGCCGGTCGGGGCAGCAGCTCGCGTGCAATCGGTATAGACGTTGTCTTCGGGCCCTTCGTTGTAAACGCTGGCGTTCGTCGAGAAGTCGATGCTGCCGTTGCCATCGAAATCGATCATCTGCGCAGCCAAGCTAAAGCTTTGATCAATGGCTTGTGCAGCCTCGGCGACATCGCCCAGTTCGTCGATAATCGCATCGCGGGCGCCGGCCAGGCCGCTGACAATGCCGATCACCACCAGCGTGAGCAGGATGGTCCACTCGAAGGAGAGAACCCCGTCTTGCTCGACCCACATGTTTTTCAAGCTGCGTTTCATGGTGCTTTTTTCCATCGTCATGAAGCGCGTCGGCAACAGTGTCCTCATTGGATTACCAGTTGCCGACGCATCGTTAAAACCAAAACCGGTCATCGTCTGTCAAGCGGCTTTCTCGATGCGCTCTGTGTTTTCCGCAGCCGCCGTCATCGTGACCTGCGGCAATTCTGTCTGGCGAGTTAAGGCTCGCCCGGCGATGTCACCCGCGTGAGCAGGAACATTGCAAACGATATGCCTGACGGCATCAGTCCCCATTAGGAATCGAAGTCGTCCAGTTCGAGGAACTCGTTGTTCGTCTGATTGCTAATCAAGAAGCCGCGATCGCAGTCGGTGTAGATGAGCGCGTCGGTGAACGACGAGTCACTAGCCGACGAAGGCCCGGGCCCTACGACCCCGCCGCTGCCCGGGGCATGCACTTGTGCGAGCAGCGGGAAGGCGATCGTGTACGATTGATCGATCGAGAGCATCGCCTGGGCGGCGTCGCCGAATTCGTCGATGATCGCATCGCGAGCGGCGGCCACGCCGGAGACGATGCCAAACGTGAGCAGGGTGATGAGCAGCGTCCACTCGAACGAGATCACGCCGTCTTCTTCATTCCACATCCGCGAGAACAGTTGCATGGTAATACTTCCTAAAGCTTAGAGGGGGTTAGCGAGTTCAATCGCCGATCCTGGCAGGTTGATCCAAAAGTGATGATTTGTTGGCCTATGAAGGCGGGTGCGAAAATGCGCCGCGAAAAAATCGAGTCCACACTTCCTACGAGTCCGAGTCCAGCACGCTTTGCGGCGCTTGTCCAAGCGGGGCCGCGGCCCGCGTGCAATCGGTGTAAGTGATTGCGTCCGTGAAACCGCTGTCGCTGCCGCCGCCGCTGTCCACTCCATCGATGGTGAACACCAGGGGGAAATCAATCGTGTAAGAGCCATCCAAGGCTTGCATGGCCTGGGCCACATCGCCCAGTTCATCAATCACCGCATCCCGAGCCGCCGCAAGTCCGCCCACGATGCCCAACACCAGCAAGGTGACGAGCAGCGTCCACTCGAACGAGAGCACGCCGTCCTGGTCCTGCCAGAGAAGAGTCGCCCCGCGTTGCAGGTTGAGTTTCAAATTGCGTTTCATGATGAGGCCTGTTTCCTTTCAAAATGCTTCCCGTGTGTTTGCCAGCCGAGTTGCGAAAGCAACCAGCCGGCGGGAACCCACCCGGTCCGCAAGGACCGGATGAGTTCGTAGCCGATCAGGCGATTCCGATTAGGAATCGACGTCCAGCACTTGCTGCGGAACCTGTCCGGTCGGCGCATTGGCCCGAGTGCAGTCCGTATACAACAGAGCATCGGTAAACGACGAATCGCTTGCCGAGCTTGTCGTAGGGGCGTGCACTTGGACCAGCAGCGGGAAATCAATCGTGTACGATTGATCGAGCGCCAACATGGCTTGCGCCACGTCGCCGAATTCGTCGATGATCGCATCGCGAGCGGCAGCAATGCCCGACACGATGCCGATCGTCAACAGCGTCACCAACAGGATCCATTCGAAGGAGAGGACGCCGTCCTCTTCCTTCCAAACGCGAGCTAGAACCTTCTTCATCCAAAACTCCTTGTACCAGGAACACGGAAAACACGTGTGGAACAATCCAACGCTGGATCGTTCCTGTCGGCGCTTGTTGTGCCCGAAGCGCCGACTTTCTCGTGCGAGCTTGCTTTGCATAGCCCATGCCGCGGGACAGTTAGCGCTGCGAAATTCTTGGGAGAGTGGGCGCTTAGCTGTTATGCCGATTGAGCTTAGAGAAGATTACGCCGCTGGTTCGCGCAACTTCGCGCTCAGCGCTCGTGTTGCTCTCTTGAAACATGCAGCGCACGACGAGTGAAGCAGAATGTTTACCGCAGGCAACATGGGCGCGACAAAAGGCGCATGCGAATGGCGCTTAAGATGGTGCCGTGCAATCGGCACATCAAGAAAAGAAAAAACTCCGCTGCTGGGCGAACCCAGCAGCGGAGCCTGCTTTCCGTGAACCAGCCGCCGCTTCGAACTCTTCAAGCCTGGTACAGCCTAAAGAGTGAGTCTGAGGAAACCTGGCAGGGGGCACTCCCACCCTGGCAACCTATCTTGCGGAGCGTACCGATCACGATTCTTCGTAGGAGTTTGGAAGCTGTTGTGTATTCCACCCAAAAATAGTGGTAGTTGATTGTGAGTTC
>JAYTUF010000754.1:0-4149 GCA_043744755.1 Anatilimnocola sp. | reverse complement strand
AAAGACAACGTGACGCTCCTCTTCGACAACCTGCTCCCTAAATGGAACTACCGCGCTGTTCCGGAATGAGTACGGCAGTTATTGATGCGCCGATCCTTGAGGGCATTGGCGATCAGGTTTTGAAAGAGCTGTGCGAGCCGCGGCTCATCGCCCTGCACGGCAGGGAGCGCACCCATTTCGAGCTGAGCGCCGGCCTCCGTTGCCGCCGCCGCGACATTCGTCCAGGCTTGCCGGACGATGGCTTCGAGCGAGACACTGGCCAGCCGTTCGTTGCAGCGACCAACGCGGGAAAATTCCAACAGATCATCCACCAAGCGCTGCATCCGAGCGGCGCCATCGACGGCAAAGTGAATGTATTGGTTCGCCCGCTCATCGAGCTGGCTGCTGTACCGATCTTTGAGCAAACCGCAGAAACTCTGCACCATGCGGAGCGGCTCGCGCAAGTCGTGCGAGGCCACATAGGCGAACTGCTCCAGTTCGGCATTCGAGCGGGCGAGTTCCTCGGCGCGGAGGGCGAGAATGGTTTCCGCTGCCTTGCGCGGTGAAATGTCTTGAATCGTGCCCATCATACGGAGCGGTTTCCCCGCCGCATCTCGCTGACAAACCCGGCCGCGGGAGTTGATCCAAATCCACTCGCCGTTCCGGTGCCGGGCGCGGAAGTCAACATCGTAGCGCGATTCGTGCGAATCCAAATGCGCTTGTATTGCCGCCAGGACATTCTCCAGGTCGTCGGGATGGAGAGTCTCCTTCCACGACGGTAGCGTCGAAATCGACTCGCCGACCTGGTATCCCAGAATGGCATACCAGTTCTCATCAAGCACGAGGCGATTCGTGGCCAGGTCCCAGTCCCACATCCCGTGCTGAGCGTTTTCGAGGGCGAGGCGCAAGCGATCGCTGGATTCTCGAGCGGCAAGTTCAATCCGCTTTCGATCCGTAATGTCTGCGGCCACTCCGACAAAGCCGACGATCTGTCCACGGCAATCGTGTTGGGCGGTCACCGCCAGATTCACTTGCAGATGCCGACCATCCTTGGTGATGTAAGTCCATTCGCGCTCTTCATAACCTTCGCGCAGTGCCATCTGCACAAATACTTCAAAGCCCTCCACGGGATAGCCGAGCGCGCGAGTGAGAGCCTGGGCTCGCGCGGCAATTTCTGCGGGCAGATGAATGATCTCGGGCGTGCAGCGGCCGACCATCTCTGCCGCGGTGTAGCCCAACATCAGTTCGGCGCCGGCATTGAAAATGGTAATCGTGCCTTCCAAATCAGTGGCAATGATCGACGTCTGGGTCGAGGCCTCGAGCACGGCTTCAAAGCGGGCGCTGGATTGCGCCAGTTCCGCGGTTTTGGCTTCGACCATCTGTTCGGTGCGAGCTTGTTGAACCGTAAGGGCCAGCAGGGACGCTCCGAGCAACAGCGAGAACGACAAGCCGGCGGCCAGCGCCAGCCACGGTTTCCACGTAATCGCGATTTCGTGAGCGCTGATCCAGACAAATGCGGCCACGGACATGGCGACGGCCAGCAGCACCGGCAACCCAGCCGTGAGCAGTCCGCAGCTCTTTTGGCCGGGCGCAAATGCGGTGAGGACGAGGCTCCAGCGCGGCGGCTCGGAGTCATTCGATGGCGATTGCATAACAGGCTGGGCCTCGGACGCGCTGGGGGCGTACTGCCCGGCAGGTAGGTGTCAAGGAAAACCTACGTTACGAATCCGAGTTTTCCAGCCGGCAGGCCACGGAACTTGGGTGCTACGCACAGCCGCAGCAAGTTATAGCGATCGTGCCGATTGTTAGCACTGCCGAACGGAAACTTACGTCAGCAACGATGAATTCAAAACCACATTCTGCCGCTGGTTGGCTCGCTTCTGGGCGTACATCCGGCAGTCGGCCTCGCGCAGCAACGACTCCAGTGGAACTGGCTGTGTGGGGTCAAGTTCCACGCCTCCCAGACTGATCGACAGGCGATACTTACGATTGGGCTGTTCGTTGAATTGCTGGAATGCCGCTTGGACGCGTTCGCACAGCAGATCGCAGTTATCTCCCGACGTGCCCACGGCCAGCACGGCGAACTCGTCGCCCCCTAACCGGCTCAGCACATCGGAGTCTCGAAAGGTCGCGCGAAGTGCGGCCGCGGCTTCCCGAATGGAGTGATCTCCGGCTGCATGCCCCAGCGTATCGTTGATGCTCTTCAGACCATCGAGGTCTCCATAGAGCAGAATCATGGGCGTGCGGAGTCGGCAAGCCGCTTTGATGAGTGAGGCCGAGCAGGCGAGCAGGCCACGCCGGTTATACAATCCCGTGAGTTCATCCGTCAGCGACCGCGCGGTGGTGGCCGCCAGAATCTGCTGCCGGACGACGGCGTTGCCAATCGTCCGCATCAGCATCGCGCCCGAAATGTGGCTCTTGCACAAGCATTCCTGAGCGCCGAGCCGGATCGCACGTTTCGAGAGTTCCAAATCCTCTTGCCCCGTGAAGACCACGACGGGGACCAGCTTCGCGGCCAGTTGAATACGGCTGAGAGTCTCCAGACCTTGCGAATCCGGCAATCCCAAGTCCAGCATCACCAGTTGCCATTCCTCGTCGTGTAGTTTCGTCACTGCCTCGTCCAAGCGAGCGCAATGCACGACTTCCACGCGAATCATGTCGTTGTGCTCCAGAATGGCCCGCACCAACTCAGCATCGCCCTGATTGTCTTCGACCAACAGGATGCGAGCGCAATCCGTGTCGGGAGCAGCGCAGGCTGGATCCTGTCGGTAATCGGCGGTCGCGGATTTCATTCTTCGGTCTCGCGGTTGACTTCGCCTCAAGTCTCGACGCTCAAGGCTAGGTTGAACAACCACCCAATGGAACAATACTGGGCTACTCAGGGTGGCATTCCAGCGCCATTTGGACGTCGCATTCGCTACAATCCGCGCCTTCACCAATCTCACCAGTGCCAGGTAGCGTCGCGGACGTGCTTGGGCACGAAGTTGTCACGGAACGATTGCCGAAACAGCAGCTCTTCCGTGACGGCCACGACGGAAGCCGCCTTCAAAAAAACCTGATACAGCGGCATCAAGGGAAAAATGGCGCACGTGGCTGCATCGCGCCAGAACGTCTGGGTGTAATAGAGCACGCTCAGCGAGCCGATGATTTCGCAGCAGACGTAGCACAGATAGAGCGAAAACAGCACGAAGGGCGCTTGCTCCGGTAGTCCCCAGAGCAGCCAGGCCAGATAACCCCACAGGCCGTACAGACAAACGATGTTGAAAAACCAGCGCTCGCCGAGCAGGAGCAATTCGGTCCAGCGAAAATGCGGCTGCCAGAAGTAGGCCATGTCGATGTGCTTGCGGCACTCGAAGGTGATGATCGTCCGGTCCCAGCGGCGTCTTTGATTGAACAGTTGCCGCCAGGTGGTGGGCACGTTGGAATAGCACTGCGCGTCGGGCGCAAAGGCGATCTGGTAGCCGATCTTGCGAATGCGGAGCGTTAAGTCGCCATCTTCTCCCGGACCAACATCCCAGCCCCCCACGCGCTCGAGCGCTTCACGCCGAAAGGCTCCGAATGCGCCCGAGACAATCCCGAGCAGACCGAGCCTCGAAGCCAGCAAACGACCCACGAAGATCGTCTGCAGATATTCGTAGGTTTGCAGCCAGGTGATCAAGTTGGTGAAGGCATTGCGAGCCCGCACGGTGGCTGACACGGCGCCCACCGCTGGGTCGCGGAGCGGCTGGACGATCTCCCAGAGCGCGCCGGGGGCGAGATGCGAATCGGTATCGACGGTGACGATGATTTCCGCGTCCGTATAAGGCAAAGCCGAGTTGAGCGCCGACGACTTGCCGCCGCGGCGATCGCGGGTGAGCACCAGCACGCCGGGATGATTCGCTGCAAAGTTGCGAGCGACGTCGACCATCGCATCGAGCGAGCCATCGTTGACGACGATGATCTGCAAATTGGGATAACTGCCCCACAGCGAATGCAACGTTGCATCAATTGTCTGGGCTTCATTGTAACCCGCCAGCACCACGCAGACGGTCGGGCAATACCGCGGCGCTTCTTCTTCGATCGGCGCGGGACGACAGGCCGCCACGCAACTTCGAGCGCAGTCCCACAAGCACATCACGATTTGGCTCAGTGCGTACCGCGGGCCATCGACCAGCAACAGCCCGCCCAAGA